>JBIOIC010000235.1:0-3308 GCA_044449625.1 Gemmatimonadales bacterium
GAGGTGCAACACCGGCGCCTTCCCCCACCAAGCCTGATAGTAGTAGAAGGTATCTTTGGGGAAGCCACATGTGTCCATCACTCCGAAGTGCGAACTGATGCAGGGCCAGGCGTACGGGCTCGGTTCTCCGCGATAATCGAAGCCGGTCCAGACGAACCCTCCCGCGAGGAAGGGGCGGGTCGCGAAGAAGGCCCACCACTCCTCCGCCGTATCGCCATAGGAGGGGCGATTGACGTCGTATGCGCTGACGTAGCCCCGTTCCTTGTCGGCCGCGTAGATCCCGCGGGTCGCATAGGCGCTCGCGACTTCGCTCCCCATCATCGGACGCCGGGGGAACTCCCGGTGAAAAGCGTCGATCTTGGTCTGGTTGTAGTTGCATCCTTGCACATCGACCGCAAGCGAGATCCCCTTGCCCCATCCTCCGTCCATTGCGGCGGTCACCGGCCGGGTCGGGTCGAGCCGATGAGCGAAGTCGCGGAGCGATGTTCCGATCTGGGTGCCGCGTTCGTTCCCTTCGACCGCCCACTCCTCGTTCGCGATGGACCAGCAGAAGACGCTCGGATGGTTCCGGTCCCGCCGCATCATCCGTTCGAGCTGACTCAATCCCTCCGGCTCGGCGGAGAACATCCGGGTTTCGTCGAAGACCAGCATGCCGAGCCGATCGCAGGCGTCGAGGAGCTCGGGGGTCGGCGGGTTGTGGGAGGTGCGATAGGCGTTGCACCCCATCGCCTTCAGTCGCTCGATGCGATAGGCCTGGAGCCGGTCGGGAAGGGCGGCACCGACGCCGGCGTGATCCTGGTGATTGCACATCCCCTGGAGTTCGACCCGCTCGCCATTCAGGAAGAATCCGTGATCGGCATCGAAGCGGGTGGTCCTGATCCCGAACGGCGTCTCGGTGCGATCGGTCTCACGGCCACCGGTCGAGACGGTGGTGACGAGACGATAGAGCACCGGTGTCTCGATCGCCCAAAGCAGCGGATGCGGGACCGCGATCTGTTGAACGAATTCCCGCCGGACCGCGGTGGCGACGGTGAGCGGGAGGGTCCGGGCGGTCGCCACGCTCTTCCCGGAAGGATCGAGGACGGTCGAGGTGACTCGGCAGGATCGGTCGGCCCCACCCTCGTTCGCGACCGTCGTCCGCACCGTCAGGGTCGCGAGGCCGGCGCGCATTTCGGAGGAGACGAAGGTTCCCCATTGCGGCACGTGGACCGGATCGGTCTTGACCAGCCAGACGTGGCGGTAGATCCCCGCTCCTTCGTAGAACCATCCCTCGTGTTCGGTCGCATCGGCCCGGACCACCAGGACGTTCTTGCCGCCGTAGTTGGCCAGATCGGTCACGTCGTACCGGAACGGGGCGTAGCCGCTCTGGTTGCGGCCCAGAAAATGGCCGTTCAGCGCGACGATGGAGTCGCGGAAGACGCCGTCGAATTCCAGCGAGATCCGGCGGCCGAGGTCGGCGGCGGGGAGCTCGAAGACTCGGCGGTACCAGCCGATGCTGGTCGCCGGATAGCGCCGGCCGAGCGGCTTGGCCCCGTGGGCGATCTGATCGGGATCCTCGATGAAGGGAAGGTCGACCGCCCAATCGTGGGGGAGGTCGACGCCGCGCCAGGCGCTCGCGTCGAAGTCGGGGGCGGAGGGGGAGAAAAAGACCCCCGACTTGGCGAAGAGATCGTCCTTGCCGAAATCGAAATCGAGGGCGGGATCGTCGGCGTGTCCGAGGTGGAACCGCCAGCTCGGGTCGAGGAGGAGTCGTTCGCGGGGCGTGGTGGACGGCGCCTCCACTTCGGGTCCCCGGACCAGCGCCGCCGCGTTTCCGGCGTCGGCCACGAGCGCCGCCGCGGAGGCGGCAAGCCCCCCTTGGATGATCTCCCGCCGTGTCCACTGTGCCATAGCTGATCGCCCTGTCGATGAGGGGGTGATGGTATGAGGGAAGGTGCGTGCCATTCCAGAGAGGCGCAACGACGCCGATCCGCCTCGACCGCCCCTTCAACGCCCCTTGAGCAGAGCAACGAATTCCGGATAGTACAGAATCTCGCTCGCCCTCGCGGCGGGGCCCTCAGCATTGAGGCGCATCGCGCGGCCCAGCGCTTCCACCGGGATCTCGTGCAGGCGCCGCGGCAGCAGCGGCGACAGGAGGGGAAAGAGCGCCTGGGTGATCCGATCCTGCAGTCCGTAGCGGATATCCCGGGTAACGAGGAGGCTCGGTCGGAAGAAGCTGGCCCGCTCGAACCGCTGCTCGACGACGGCCCGTTCCGCCATTCCCTTCACTTTCGCGTAGTAGAAGCGAGAATCGGGATCGGCGCCCACCGCGCCGAGGAGAGAGAAGTGCCGGACGCCGGCGGCTTTGCACCCGCGGGCGAACGCCGCGGCGTATTCCACGTCCACCCGCCAGAACTCCTCCCGCGAGATCTTCCGCGGCTGCCCGACCCCCATCGTGCAGAATGCGGCCTGGCACCCTCGCGCGGCGGCCTCGGCCTCGCGTTCGAGATGACCGAGGTCGATCACGCGGGTGGTGAGTTTGGACGCACCGGGAGCGGCGGTAAAGAGATCGGTGGGGCGGCGAGTCAGGATCGTGACGCCGGCCCAGTGGTCGGAGGCGAGGAGTTCGCGGACCAGCGACCCTCCGACCGCGCCGGTGGCGCCGAGGACCACCGCTCGGCCGTCGTTCACAGGCCCCTCCGATGTGTGAGTCGCATCCCTGCAAAATAGCCCGCCCTTCGGTGAGCGGAGGGAGGAAAGCAATTAGTTGACAAGAGCAACTAATTGATGGACATTGCGGGGTCCCCCTCGGAGGTCCCGATGGCCGTTCCGCTCAGTCGCGCCGTTGCCCGCGTGCGGCGCTTTAACCGCTTCTACACCCGCCAGGTCGGCGCCCTCGACGAGGGGCACCTCCACAGCCGGTTCAACCTGGCCGAGGCGCGGGTGCTCTACGAGATCGCCCATCGGGATCGCCCGGCGGCGGTGGACCTGATCCGGGAGCTCAAACTCGATCCCGGCTATCTGAGCCGCCTCCTCCGCGGCCTGGTGCGGCGCGGGCTGCTCACCGCGTCGGTGCATCAGGGGGACGGTCGCCGGCGGGTCCTCTCCCTCACGGCACTCGGCCGCCGGGAGCAGTCCGCCCTCGAGCGGCGCGCGGGGGACGATATGGCGGCGATGCTCTCTCCCCTCGCGGTCCCTGATCGGGAGCAGCTCCTCGTCTCCCTGCGGTCGGTCGAGCGCCTCCTTGGCGCCCCGGCGGGCGACGACCGCCGGCCGGTCACTCTCCGGCGTCCGCGAGTCGGGGAGCTCGGATGGGTGGTGCAGCGGCA
>JBIOIC010000236.1:0-3293 GCA_044449625.1 Gemmatimonadales bacterium
CGAAGCGTCGCGACCATCCAAGGAACATCGCCGGTCCGGCCACACTATTGACCTTTCTCCGTGATCCTCCGTCCCTCCGTGGTCCCGTTGTTCTGTGCCGCCCTACTTGCGCCCGCGACCGATATTGCATATTTATGCAATATGCAGAACCACCTCATCGCCCTCGCCTTTTCCGGCGGCCTCGACACTTCCTGGTGCGTGCCCCATCTCCGTGACGCCGGCTGGACGGTCCACACCATTTTCGTAGACACCGGCGGGACCACACCGGAGGACCGCGCGGCGGTCCGGGCGCAGGCGCTGGCGGTCGGCTCGGCGGCGCACCACGAGGTGGATGCCCGTGCGGCGGTCTTCGATCGCTTCGTCCGGTTCCTGATCCAGGGCAACGTGCTGCGTGGTGAGGTCTATCCGCTGAGCGTGGCGGCGGAGCGGACCCAACAGGCGATCGCCGTCATCGACATCGCGCGGAAGATCGGCGCGACCGCGGTCGGGCACGGTTCGACGGGGGCGGGGAACGACCAGATCCGCTTCGACGTCGCCTTCCGGGTCCTCGCCGCCGACCTCGAGATCGTCACCCCCATCCGCGAACAGAATCTCCAGCGCCCCGACGCCATTGCCGAGCTCAAGCGCCGAGGATTGCCGGTGCCGGGGCAGGCGGGAGCGTACTCGATCAATCGCGGCCTTTGGGGCACCACCTGGGGCGGGGGGTGGACCCACGACTCGTGGGCCGGTCCGCCGGCCGAACTGCTCGACCCACCCGCCGATGCTCCCGCGCCGCGCGAGGTGATCCTCGGCTGGAAGGATGGCCTCCCCGTCTCGCTCGACGGCGTCGCGGGCGCGGGAGCCGAGCTGGTCGAACGGATCAACGTCCTGGCACGCTCCTATGGTTTCGGCCGCGACATCCACGTCGGCGAAACGACGATCGGAATCAAGGGGCGGGTCGGCTTCGAAGCGGGGGCCGCGCTGCTCCTGATCCGCGCGCACCGCGAGCTCGAGAAACTGGTGCTGACCAAGTGGCAGACCTTCTGGAAGGACCAGCTCGGCCGTTTCTACGGCGACCGGTTGCACGAAGGTCAGTACTTCGATCCCGCGCTCCGCGACATCGAGGCACTGATTGCCAGTTCACAGCGGCGGGTGGAGGGGGAGACGCGAGTCCATCTCTCTCCCGGACGGTTCCAGGTGGTCGGTTCGCGCAGTCCCCATTCGATGATGGACCCCGCCGTCGCGACTTACGGCGAGGACAACCGTCTCTGGACCGGCGAAGAGGCGCGGGGGTTTGCCCGGGTATCGGCGATCCCGTCGCTCCTCGCCCGCCGAGCGGGAGAGTGACATGGTGGTAACGACGCGGGTCCGGCTCGACCGGATCGCCTCTTCGACGAAGAACGCCCGGCTCGGCGCCGACGTGATCGTCGGCCCCGACATTGTGGCCGTGGAGGGGTACGTCCTCGCGGTGCGGCTGCTGGAGGACAAGTCGACCTACAACACCGTCGAGGACCTGGCGGGGCGGATGGTCTCGCTCCGTGCCGGCGACGTCCTGGCCGGGACACTCGGCGCGCGCCGCGCCCTCCGCGGCTATGCCGGAGAGGTGCCGAGCCACATTGCCGCGGGGGACGTGATCAACGTGCTGAACCTCGGCGGGATACTGGGGCGCTGCACTTCGGTCAATCCTGACATCGGCCAGCCGTTCAAGGCCGAGGTGCTGGGGGCCATTCTGGCCTTCCCCGAGCTGGGGGACCGGGTCGGCCGTCCGGCGCACATCCGTGATGGCGCGGTGCCGATCGCCGATCACCTGCAACTCGACGTCCCGGTGGTCTACGTGGCGGGTACCTGTATGAATGCCGGGAAGACCGTCGCCGCCACCGAGCTGGTGCGGGGACTCGCGCGGGCGGGGCTCCGCGTCGCCGCGGCGAAGTTGACCGGCGTCTCGCTGATGCGGGATTCCCTCTCGATGCAGGATGCGGGGGCGATGGCGGCGCTCACCTTCAATGACGCCGGCGCCGCCAGCACCCACGCCGGGATGACAGTCGGCGTCGCCAAGGGGATCTTCAATCGGCTCGCCAATGAGCGTCCCGATGTCATCGTCGCAGAACTGGGGGACGGGATCCTCGGCGAATACGGCGTGCAGGACATCCTGCAGGACAGGGAGCTGACGGCCGCCGCCGCCGCGTTCGTGATGGCCGCCCCCGATCCGGTCGGGTGCTGGGGCGCCGTGGAGCTGATGCGGGAGCGCTTCGGGCTCTCGGTCGCGGTGCTGACCGGCCCGGCCACCGACAACGAGGTCGGCCGCGACTACATCCGCGCCGTCCTCGGCGTGCCGGCCCACAACGCGCGGCGCGACGCCGAGGGACTGGTGGCGGTGGTCCAGGAGGCGGTGGCCCGGTGGACTCTGCCGGCCGTCGTGGCGGCGAGCGCGTGAAGGTCGCTGTCATCGGGGCCGCCGGGTACGCCGGCGGTGAACTGCTCCGTCTCCTGCTGCAGCATCCCGAGATCCAGTCGGTCGTGGCGACCAGCCGGAGTCAGGCCGGGAAGCCGCTCGCGGATATCCATCCGCAACTCGCCACGCTCACCGACGCCCGGTTCTCCGAGGCAAAGCCGGTCGAGGCGATCGCCGGGTGCGAGGTCGTCTTCCTCGCGCTGGAGCACGGGGAGTCGTCCAAGGTGGCGGGAGAGATCCTCCAGCGCCGCCCGCGTCTCGTCATCGACCTCGCCGCTGACTTCCGCACCTCGGATCTGTCGCTCTATCAACGTTTCTATGGCGCGCACGCGGCGCCGGAGCTGGTGCCGCAGTTCACCTACGCCCTCGCCGATCTCCTGGGTGAGTCGCTCCGCGGCAAGACCGCCCTCGCGGCCCCGGGCTGCTTCGCGACCTCGGCGCAACTCGCGCTCTATCCGCTCCGGGAGAGCGGTGTCTTCCCCTCGCTCTTCGCCATCACCGGATCGAGCGGCGCCGGTGTCACGCCGAAGCCGACGACCCATCATCCCGCGCGGGCCCACAACGTCTTTGCCTATGGCGTGCTCGGTCACCGGCACGAAGCGGAGATCGCGCAACGCTGGCAGGAATGGGGCGGGGCGACGCCGGAACCGAGGCTGATGGTGCACGCGGGGCCATTCGTGCGGGGGATCTATCTCACCCTGCACGCGCGCTCGGAGAAAGGCGGGCTCTCGGCCGATCTCTATCGCCAGGCCTACGTGGGACGCCCCTTCGTCCGGGTGCTCGATCAGGCGCCCGAACTCACCCATTGCGTCGGGACCAACTACGCGCTCATCCACGCGGCGGCGGCGCCGGACGGCCGGGA
>JBIOIC010000237.1:0-3262 GCA_044449625.1 Gemmatimonadales bacterium
CCCAATGACTATGCCTGATGCGGCCGCGCAGCCTGCTCCGACCCCGATGAGCTCCGCCCCTCGCAGCCCCTGGATCCCGCCCGTTATCGAGGTGTTGCCTCGCCTGACCGAACTCACCCTCTTGTCGCCGATCGGCGGCGGAGGCGGGACCGGCGGGAGCACGGTATTCGGCCTACTGCTCGCCGCGGGACTCCTCTTCGGGATCGGGGCCTGCAGCGACGAGATCGTGCGTCCGAGCACGAAGGTGCCGGCCGCAGAGATCCAGACCGTGAGCTGCCAGGCCGATGTGCGCGCGGGGACCCTTCGCTGCGCCAGACCCGCCGCCGCGGGGCCGGTCGTTCTCGGGGGGCAGGGCACCCGAGTCGCCCTCCGCTCCACCAACGTCGCGTACGGCGCCGGGATATTCTCCGCCGACGTCACGGTGCAGAATCTGCTGGCGCAGAGCATCGGGACCGACGGTCTCGGAGTTGATGTCTTCTTCGTGAGCGGGCCGGTCGTCACCGCCGGGACCGGCACTGTCACCGTCGCCAACGCGACTGGGACCAACACCTTTACGGCCCCGGGCCAGTCCTACTTTCGGTACGTCAATGGCGACAGTCTCACGCCCGGTCAGACGTCCAGTGCACTCAACTGGCAGTGGAACGTGCCCCTGACGGCGACGAGCTTCTCCTTCACCGTCCTGGTCTCCGCCTCGGTGCGGGACGATCAGGGGGTCCTCCTCTGGTCCAGGGTCCCCCAGTTCGCGACCGACAGCTTCACCGATATCGCCGTCAACTCCGCCACCGATGCAATGGCGGTCGGCCCCAAGGGCGTGGTCTATCGCAAGGTGGGGACCACCTGGGAGCATCTCTCGGCGCAGACGACCGAGGATTGGGTCGGCGTCGCGGCGATCGGGAATGGCGAGTACGTCGGGGCCACGGCACAGGGGACGGTCGCGCTCTTCAATGGGCAGGTCTGGAATACGGTCCGGAATGCCGGGTTCAACGTCAAGGGGATCACCGCCTACGCCGCCAACCGGATCGCGATCGGCGGAGATAGCGGCGGGTCGCCCCGTCTCAGCTGGCTGGGGAACAGCGGGTGGTTCTCCATCGGTCTCGGCGGGGGAGGTACCTTCGCATACGCCGAGAGCTACGGTAGCAATCAGGGCGTCGGCGGCACCACAGATGGCTCGGTCTATCGGTTCAACTTCAACGCGCAGGCACCTAGTGGAACGAGCGCGGACTCGATCACCACGATGTATGGCGCGGTGGGGAAGGGTGATTTCGGGCGGGGGGTCTTCCAGGGAGGATTCGGCGCCATCGTGGACGATGGCTCGGGGAACATATACAACCCCGGCGCCGACACCGCGATCGACGCCATTGATTTCGGATCGGGGGGGCCCAACTTGTGGGCCTCGGTCCGGAACGTGGCCACCGATTCGTCGGTCCTGCTCAGCTGGACCGGGGGCATTTGGAGCACCCGAGCGGGGCTGCCGAAGCGCGTCACCAAGATGGTGCAGGACTCCTCCGGCGGGCTCTACCTCCTCTCCGCCGACGGGATCCGACGCTGGAACGGGAGCACAATCGTGGATGAGCTCGTCGGCCCGCAGAGCACCTTCCCGACTGCGATCGGGGGGAACGGCTCGGCGGCGTTCGTCGGGATGAACAACGGCGACATCCGTCGATACCACGGCACCACCTGGACGACCGCCAACCCCGGTGGGTTCCTCCGTGTCGCCTCTCTGGCGGTATTCAGCGGCGGCACTGCCGCCGCGCTCGACACCGCGGGACAATTCTCGATCTGGGATGGTTCGAGTTGGAGCTTCGCGCCCACCTTCGCCAACGCGCGTGCCATCTGGGGCATCGACACCACTCATATGGTGATGCTGGAATACAACCCTGCGTTGAGCGGGACCTCGTACGTCTCGCACGGCTACCCGTTCGGTTCCTTCGCCCCCACCGCCAACCCCGGGGGAGTGAACACCCCCTTGAACGCGGTCTGGGGGATGAGTGATACCGACTTCTGGATCGTCGGGAATGGGGGGGTGGTGCTCCACTACAACGGCACGAGTTACACCTCGTTTGCTCCGGGGACTTCGGAGGATCTGCTCGCGACGACCGGCACCGGCAATTCGGATCTGTGGGTTGCCGGGACGGGCGGCTACCTCGCCCACTGGAACGGGAGCGCGTGGACCAGCTGCGGCGGCTCACTCGGAAGCTCGACCGTCACCTCGCTCTGGGCCGTCGGTGCCGGTGCGGCCTACGCCGGCCAGGCCAACGGAGCGGTGACGCTGGTGGACGCCCCCTGCACTCCGGTGGCACCGCGCACCATCCCCGGCAGCAGCGGCGCCGTTTCGACCCTGAGCGGGGCCTCCGCTACCGACCTCTGGGCCCTCGTCGGGACCGGGATCTTCCACGGCACCCGCTGAGCCCTCTCACGATGCAGCGCTACACAGGCAGAACGCCCGGCTTTCGGCCGGGCGTTTCGTCTGTTGTCCATCGATCGTGTAAATGACCTGCCGCACCGGTTGCGCTTCCCTCCGGCGAGGCACAAATTGTTCAGGTCATCCCCCGAGTCCCGGTGCCATCTACCGTCGGCGCCGATCCAACGCTCCCGATGTTCGAGGCCCTGATGCCCGTCCCTTCGTCCGCTGACGAACCGCTGGCCGTACCGGCCACTCCTGCACCACGCCGTCCGTGGATCATCCCGATCATCGAACTGTTGCCGCGGTTGACCGAGCTCACCCTCCTCTCGCCGATCGGTGGCGGGGGCGGGACCGGGGGGAGCACTGTCTTCGGACTCCTCCTCGCGGCGGGGCTCCTCTTCGGCATCGGCGCCTGCAGCGATGAGATCATGCGGCCGAACACTCCGATCGGGGCGCACCCGCTGGTGAGCGCGCAGGTACTTACCTGCCGCGCCAATGTGCGGGCCGGGAGCATCGATTGCGCCGCGCCGGCGCCGGCGCCGGGGCAGGTCATCATCGGAGGCCAGGGGATCCACGTCGGCCTCCGGTCGAGCAACACGTCGTACAACGGGACCTCTCACATCTTCAGCGCCGATGTGAGCGTGCAGAATGAGAGCGCCCTGCCGATGGGGACGCAGGACGGGACGACACTTTCGAGCGGCGTCAGCGTCTTCTTCTTCACCCAACCGACGGGAGATGTGGGGACCGTCACCGTCGCCAATCCGACCGGCACCAATACCTTCACCGCCAGCAACCAGCCCTACTTCCTCTACAACCAGGTCCTGGCTTCGCAGGTGGTCTCTTCCACCCAGACCTGGC
>JBIOIC010000238.1:0-3230 GCA_044449625.1 Gemmatimonadales bacterium
CGGGATCGAGGAAGGCGGCGTTGCTCCCGGTTTTCACGCCGAGGTGAATCGGTCCGCGGTCGATCAACGAGGGGTGCTGTCGCGCCAGCGACTCGGCGATCTCCCGCGCCCCCGGAGCGGCCAGGATCCAGGGGCCGGAAGGGGGAAGGATCGCCGTGGGTCCGGTCCCGTGCCGATCGCCCAATGTGAGGCGCGATCCATGCCCCTGTCGGGGAGGACATTTCGTAACCACGAGCGCCAGCGGGTAGACGGAGGCGTCGAACCGGGCCTCCGGCTCGGCTTGAAGGTCGGCAATGGTGTGGACGGTGCAGCTGGTCGCCAGGACGTGGCGCGCCCGGGCGGCATAGCCCGCGGTGCCGAGCTTGGCCGGCAGCAGCAGGCTGACCACTCCGCCGGGACGCGTGAGCTCAATCGATCGCTCCAGGAACGCCAGCGCAAGATCGGGCCGATGGGAGAACCCGCGTCCGCCGCTCCCGCGCCACCAGCGAAAGCGCTCGGCGAGCTCTGCTCGACGCTTGACGGGGATATTCTCGGCGCGGACCCAGGGAGGATTGCCGACCACAAGATCGAATCCCCCGCGGGCGAAGACGTCGCCGAAATGGGAGGGATAGTGGAACCAGGGCAATGCTCCGTCGCGGCGGAGCCGCCGAACCGCATCGCGGACCCGCGCGCGATCCCGCCGGAGTTCCCTGAGTCGCCCCGTCAGTTCCGCGTCGAGTCCTCGTTGCGCGGTGAACAGGGTCGGCGCCCGGGCATCCAGCAGGCACTCGGTAATCTGTGCATCAAGATGCCGTTCTGCGGCACCGAGCAAGGCCGCACCGGTGCGATGCTCCGCCCGACGGAGTGCAGCGGTGGCCGCCCGCTTGTCGTTGCCGGATGCGTCGATCGCCACGGCGCGCGCGGCGGCAAGGTCGCGGGCTTCGAGCGGGACGGTGCGGAGAGCTGGAAGCGGATCGCGAAGCGAATCCCCCTGGCGGACCACGCAGTCCAGGTTGGGCAGCGGATCCACCTGATCCCCCGGCCCCGCGGGATCATCCCGCACCACAGCCAACCAGAGCCGGAGTTCCGCGAGCCGCACCGCCGTGGCACTCAGATCTACTCCGAAGAGATTGTGCCGCAGAACGCTGCGTCGTGCTTCGGTCGGGTTCGCCAAGGATGACCAGCCGCTCAGGCGTTCCAGTGCGCCGAGGAGAAAGGCCCCGGAGCCGGCGGCCGGGTCCAGTACCGTGATGGATCGCAGAAGATCACGCGTCCTCGCATCCGGATTGGCCAGGAGCGTCGCCGCGCGCGCGGCGGGCACGCCGAGACGGGACTCGATCAGGGCCGCGAGCCCCGCATTGAGGAGCCGGGCGACGATTGCTGGCGGCGTGTAGAACGTGCCGCTGGCCTTGCGCGCCGACGGCGCCATCAACCCCTCGAAAACCCGGCCGAGCATGTCCGGGGCGACGTCATCACCGTTACCCTCAGCCACCGAGAAATGGAATCGCTCGAACAGCTGGTCGAAGAGATCGCGCCATAGGATGGCGGGGAGCTCTCCCCGCCGATGGCGCTCCAGCGGGTGTGGTTCGAAGAGCCCGCCATTCAGGAACGGGACGCGGCCGAAAGCCCGGGCCCCGCGCGTGCGGTCGCCGGTAGGGCGGTTGAGGGTTCCGAAGAAGAGGGGATGGAGGAGGTCGCGCTCGGGGTGACGGCCCCGTCGGAGGCAGTCGTCGAGCGCGCGAGCAAGGAAGTCCTCCCGTCCGTCCAGCCATCCCTTGGCTTGGATGAAATAGAGAAAGAGGATCCGCGTGAGGTGCAGCAGAGCGAGCGTTTCGCGATCGGCGGGGAGGAGCGTCGGCATCGCCGCGGCGAGCCGATCGCGGCCGGCCCGGAAGGCCTCGAAGAAGGCGGTATCGATGCGGCGATGGGCCAAAGCGTCGGCGACGTGAATCGATTGCTCGAACGGCCCCGGGCGCGGAACGGCGGCCGCACGGTGGAGAGTCGAGAGGGCTAAGCGCCCGGGGCAGTCGAGCGGGAGCGAGAAGATGGGGGCGGGTTCAGCAGCGACTGACAGGGCGATGAAGCGCCGCGCCGCGTTGAACGCCACGAGACCGCCGGGGCGATTGCGGCGCCCAAGCCAGCGGCCGAGACGGGGTGCAATGACCTCGGGAGAATCGGTCTCGATCGCGTACCAGAGCCACTGACCCGCTCGACCCACGACCGCTGCGCGCGTGACGCCGTGACGCCACCGCGCGCCGCCGAGCCAGCGATCGACGGGGATCTCCTCCCAAAGCGGTTCGTGGCCGAGCGCGGCGATGACCACCGGAAGGTCGGCGAGCGTCTGTACGGCGG
This sequence comes from Gemmatimonadales bacterium, assembly GCA_044449625.1. Classification (GTDB taxonomy): domain Bacteria; phylum Gemmatimonadota; class Gemmatimonadetes; order Gemmatimonadales; family GWC2-71-9; genus CAMLHU01. Next base: position 2,332 of record JBIOIC010000238.1, read on the forward strand.
CGAGTGCGGCGGCGAGGTCCATGGGCCCCGAGCATAGGGACCGGGGTCGGAGGGAGCGTCATCAGTCGCGTGCGGGATGGTGCGGAAGTGCGCGGACGGGCAGTTGAACAGCGAGTACCTACGCTGTCCGCCGTTTGGCCCGCGTGGTCAGAGTGACCGCGATCCCGGCGCGCCCCAGCATCTCGACCAGCGTATCGATGCTGAACAGGTGGATCTTGCCCCGCAGGAGGTCGCTGACCCGGGGCTGCGTCACCTGAAAGAGCCGGGCCGCCTCCTTTTGAGTGAGGTCCCGCCGGGTCACGAACCGCTCCAGCGCGATCATCAGATCTGCCCGGATAAGCAGGTGCTCGGCTTCCGCGCCGCGGAACCCGAGATCGCGAAAGACATTCTGCTTATGGTCGCGGGCTGCTGTGCCCATCAGGCCCTCCCAGTTTGGTGGCCCCGAAGGTGCCGTAGCCGCGCCCGAGCCAGTTCAAGGTCGAGACCGCTGGTCTTCGGACTCCGCTTCTCGAAGACGTGCAGGACGTGCATCGCCTCTCTGTCCTCGGTCCAATAGATGAGTCGGTAGGCCCGCCCCGTCCGTACACGGATCTCCCGGACTCCGGTGCCGACCGTCTGCATCGGCCGCCAATGGATCGGATCGAGTCCGAGCTGGAGCCGCCGAAGCTCCTGTCCCAGCAGCCGCCTGGCATCGTCCGGAAAGGCGCGGATGTCCCGCAGCGAGGAACCGGCCCATTGGATGGAACGGGTCGTCATGGACTATATACAAGTAATTGTATGCTGACAAGATGCTGACCTGCGCGACGGGAATACTATGGGCAAACGACACTCGCCCCGGCATCATTTCGGTGCCGAGGCGAGCGAAATCACGCAGGCAGGGATCGCTGGTAGCTACCAGC
>JBIOIC010000239.1:0-3223 GCA_044449625.1 Gemmatimonadales bacterium
AGCTCAGCCGGCGTGGAGAAGTGAGGCGGAGCGCGTGGTCGCGATCGAGCGGTGGGTGCAGGCGGTGGCACCCGCCCTCCTCCAGCCGATGCGAATGGAACGGCGCTCCTGGGTGCTCCGCGAATTGCAGCCCGCCAAGGATCGGCTCGCGCTCGCCGCGGTACGGGGCCGGATCAAGCCGCTCCGGGGCGCGATCGAAACGATGGCGCAGACCGTGGCCTGGGCCCATCTTCGGAGCGGCGGGCGTCAGGGCTCGGCCATTACCGATGAGTGGATCGCCTTCGCGGAACGCGGAGCAATGACAGCCGAACTCCTGGCGTACGCGCGATACTATGCGTCCGTCGTGCAGCGAGACTGGCAGGTGTTCGCCAAGGCGTACGATCGGGGTGCGTTCTCGTCTGGTTGAACTGAACCGCGAGACCACGGAGGCACGGAGGACACGGAGAACTGCCACGGAGGACTGCCAATAGTTGTGGGCGGCCCATTCAACTCCGCGGATGGAAGCCATTTTCTCTTGTGAGACCACACCGCGCCGCAGTTCTCCGTGAACTTCGGTGTCCTCCGTGCCTCCGTGGTAAGTCGGTGCCGTTGCGTTCACGGCGTGGCAATTCCATCACAAGGGATCCGATGACCGCACCCGTCAGTTACCGTCGTTCGCTGGGCCTCTTCTCCGGTACGATGCTCGTGATCGGCGGGATCATCGGTTCGGGGATCTTCCTCAATCCCGCGATCGTGGCGCAGCGCGTCGGCACCGCCGGCCTCACCCTCGGCGCCTGGGGACTCGGCGCGGTGGTGGCGCTGATCGGTGCCTTCATCTTCGCGGAGCTGGGGCAACGGCGTCCCAAGGCGGGCGGAGGATACATCTATCTCCGCGAGGCGTTCGGGCCGGTCTACGCTTTCCTCTATCCCTGGACCCTCTTCCTGATGACGGCGACCGGCGCGATCGCCGCGGTCGCGGTGACCTTCGCGAGCTATGGCGCCTCGCTGCTCGGGCTCCCCGGCGCCGTTGAGAAACCGCTCGCCTCCGTCGCCATCCTCCTCCTCACCGCCGTCAACATCCTCGGCGTCCGGCCGGGGGCGTGGACCCAGAACGTCTTCACAGTCTTGAAGCTCGCGGCGATCACCGTCCTGGTCTTCGCCGCATTCTTTCTCTCTCCGTTGCATCCCCACATCTGTACCGCCTGTACCGCGGCGGTGGCTCCGACTTCCTGGGGCGGCGGCATCCTCGCGATGGGCGCGGCGCTGGTGCCGGTGCTCTTCGCGTACGGTGGCTGGCAGCAGACCAACTTCGTGGCCGAGGAGCTGCGGGAACCGGAGCGGAATATGCCGCGCGCGCTGGTCCTCGGCGTGATTGCGGTAGTGGTCGTCTATCTCGCGGTCAACCTCGCCTACCTCAAGGCGCTCGGCGCCGACGGGCTCGCCGCCAGCACTGCCCCCGCGGCCGACACGATGGAGGTCTACCTCGGCGCGGCGGGCCGGACCTTGATCGCGGCCGGGATCGTGATCTCGACTTTCGGCTTCCTGAATCTCGTCATCCTGGTGACGCCCAGGGTCTATCAGGCGACCGCCGCCGACGGCCTCTTCTTCGAGGGTTTCGCCCGGCTGCATCCCGAGTTCCGGACACCGGTCCTGGCGCTGCTGGCGCAAGGCGTGTGGGCGGTGATCCTGGTCTGGTGGGGAACGTACGGCCAGCTGCTCGACTACGTCGTCTTCGCCGACTGGATCTTCTTCGGCAGCAACGCCGTGGCGCTCTTCGTTCTCCGGCGGAAGGATCTCGCCGCCGGCACCGATGCGCGGGTGACGGTACGGACCCCGTTCCACCCGTGGAGCACCGGTATCTTCATCGCCGCGGCGGTGTATGTCCTGGTCGGGACAATCACGTCCAATCCACAGAATGCCCTGATCGGCGCCGGGTTCCTTGCCATCGGGGTGCCGGTCTGCCTTTATTGGCGGGGACGTTCGCGTCGCGTGTGACCGGCATCGGGAGCCGACGGGGACAGCCTCAACCACGAAGTGCACGAAGTTACACGAAGAGCAGCCGGTGAATGCGGCCTCGCTGCCGGTGCTCCGCCCAGACGACAGAACTCTGACCGATGGACCACTCTAAGTTGTTGTTCTTCGTGGCGGTCCTTCGTGCAGCTTCGTGTCCTTCGTGGTTGAGGCTGTCCTTACCTGGCCGTGATGCTTGACCGACTCAAGAGGTATCCCATGAAACTGCTCGGCTGGCTCGGGGCCTTTACCGGCAGCATGATCGCGGGGTCCGTCGGTTGGTGGCTCGGCGCTCTCGTGGGAAACACCACCGCCTGGATCGTGGGTGGGGTGGCGGGCGCCGTCGGAGTGTACTACGGCCGGAAATGGGCCTTCCGGATGCTCGATCTGTAGCGGTGCGCCGGAAGATCACAGGCTTCCGTCAGGACGACGAAGATCACTGGGTGGCCGAGCTCGAGTGCGGCCACGGCCAGCACGTACGGCACGATCCGCCTTGGCAGGTGCGGGAGTGGGTGATGACGTTGGAGGGGCGGACGGGAAGGCTGGGGACGGAACTCGACTGCCGACTGTGTGATGACCCCGCGTGAACCACGAGGCGATTGCCTCCCTATTTATTCATGATGAACAAACTTGCTCTCGTCACCCATCTGGCTTTTGCGGGACTTACCGCCGCCAGCACTCCACTCCTCGCGCAGCAACAGACTCCGGCCAGGAGTGCCCGGGCGCCGGCTGCCGCCCGGCGCGCCACGCTCGACTGGCTCCGTCTGCTGGACCAGCACGATTTTCAGGGGGCCTACGACAGCACCGCGAAGGTGTTCCAGGGGACCACATCTCCCCTGGGCTTCGCGAATGCGATGAGGAGCAGCCGCGGTCAGTATGAGCCGTTCGGGAATCGCACCGTCCGGAGCGCGAACTTCTACCATGATCCGGCGAGTGCCACACCCGGCGACTATGTGAACTTCAAGTTCTACACCACCGTCAGAAATGGCGTCGTGACCGAGTTCGTCACTACCGAACGGAAGGCCGACGGCAAGTGGCGGGTAGATGGGTACCTGCTCGAGCCGGGAAAACGGTAGCCTCCGCGCTCACCGGATGGCCCGCAACGCCTGAATGATCCCCGCGGCCACGCCGGGACTCTCACTGGTCCGGGCGTGCACCTCCCGCACCCCGGTCGCCCGGACGATCTCCGCCACATTGGGTGATCGGATCCCTCCCCCGGCCAGGATCCCGATCC
>JBIOIC010000240.1:0-3212 GCA_044449625.1 Gemmatimonadales bacterium
ATCCCATCCCTTGCACCGCCGGCCACCAGGCCCAGAAGCCGGCGACCAACGCTGCCGTGCCCGTCACCAGGAGCCCCAGACCGACAAAGCCGGCTCGCACGCTCCGGGTGGCGACGCCGAGCGCCATCGGGAGGAACTGGTACAGCGCCCCGAAGATGGTGGTAGTGATGACGCCGAGGGTGAAGGCGTGGACCACCGCAAAGACCCGCGGAGAGAGGAAGTCTCCGTGCGAGAGCCCAGGAGCGACAATGACGAGACCGATGGCGCCGAGAGCAAGCCAGCAGATGGCCGCGGCAAAGTGGAGTCCCGGAAGAGCGAAGGGCGGGGGACGCACGGGTGCCGGCGCGGGCGACAGCGGCCGCGATCGAACTCCCGGAACGATCGATGGTGCGGAGGTCATAAGCCCAAGCTAGACACTCGTGATTAAGCGGAGCTAAATCGAGTGTGAAGAGTGCTTCAGGGCTCAGAGGCCGCCTGCGTAGCCGTACTTCGCCACCTTCTCGATCGTGGTGCCGTAGCGCTCCCACCGCGCCAGCTCCTGGCGGAGCTGTTGGCGGCCGGGGCCGGTCAGCTGGTAGTGGCGGGCTCGGCGGTTGTTCTCCGAAGGGCCCCACTCCGATTCAATGAGTCCTCGGCGCTCCAGCCGGTGCAGGGCGGGGTAGAGAGTCCCCTCCTTGGGGGCGAGCGCCCCATCGGTAACGAGCCGGATCCAGACCGCGATGCCGGCGCCGTGGGTGGGCTCCCAGCGCAGCGCACGCAGGATGCAGAGGTCGAGGAGGCCGGGGAGGAGGAGCACGGGAGGCGAGAAAGGAGAAAGGAGAAGGGAGAAAGGGAAAGAAAGGGACCAAGGGGGCTCCGTTCCCCTAGAGTGACTATGGGTAAATGTAGACTCCCTGACCCGCCGCCGCTATCGTCCCCCGCGTCTGAGCGTCTGACCCACTGTCCCACCGAGGTGCCGCCCCGTGACTGCCGCCGCGATCCCCCCCTCTATCGATTCGATCTTCGGCATCGACGTCTTCTCCCGCCAGGTGATGCGCCAAAGGCTCCCGAAAGAGGTCTACAAAAGCTTGGTCCGCACCATCGATCACGGGGAGCCGCTCGATCCCAAGGTGGCCGACGTGGTTGCCGCCACGATGAAGGACTGGGCCATCGAACGGGGCGCCACCCACTTTACCCACTGGTTCCAGCCCCTGACCGGCTCCACCGCCGAGAAGCACGACTCGCTGGCGGCGCCGGATGGGCAGGGCGGGGTGATCTACAACTTCTCGGGGAGCGACCTGGTCCAAGGGGAGCCCGACGCCTCGAGTTTTCCCTCCGGCGGCATCCGCGCCACTTTCGAAGCCCGGGGCTACACGGCGTGGGATCCGACCAGCCCCGCCTTCCTGGTCCGCGGCGCACCGGGCGTCGTCACCCTCTGCATTCCGACGGCATTCGTCTCCTGGACCGGTGAGGCGCTCGACACCAAGATCCCCCTCCTCCGCTCGATGGAGGCGCTCTCCAAGCAGGCGCTGCGAATCCTCCGGATCTTCGGCACCGATCGCGGGGTGACGCGGGTCTACACCACGGTCGGTCCCGAGCAGGAATACTTCGTCATCGACCGGGAACTCTACTACCGCCGTCCCGATCTCCTCACCTGCGAGCGGACCCTCTTCGGCGCCCGTCCCCCCAAGGGACAACAGCTCGAAGACCATTACTTCGGCACCATTCCGGCTCGCGTCCTTGCCTTCATGGCCGATTCCGAACGGGAGCTCTACCAGGCCGGCGTCCCGGTCAAGACCCGTCACAACGAGGTGGCCCCGGGGCAGTACGAGATCGCGCCGCTCTTTGAGATGAGCCAGGTAGCGAGCGATCACCAGATGGTCCTGATGGAGACGCTCCGCCGGGTCGCCACGCGCCACGGACTCCACGTCCTGATGCACGAGAAGCCCTTTGCCGGGGTCAACGGCTCCGGCAAGCACAACAACTGGTCAATGGCGACCGACACCGGGACCAACCTGCTCGATCCGCAGGATGATACCCACAGCAACGTGCAATTCCTGGTCCTCCTCTGCGCCGTGATCCGCGCGGTGGACCTCCACGCCGATCTACTCCGGGCCTCGATCGCCTCGGCCGGGAACGACCATCGCCTCGGAGCGAATGAGGCCCCGCCCGCGATCATTTCGATCTTTCTGGGCTCGATGCTCTCCGACATCCTGGCTCAGGTGGAGAAGGGGGTTCCCAAGCGCACGCTCCGCGGCGGCATTCTCGATCTCGGCGCCAAGACGCTGCCGCAGTTGCCGCGCCATTCCGGCGATCGCAACCGTACCTCCCCCTTCGCCTTTACCGGCAACAAGTTCGAATTCCGCGCGGTCGGTTCGGCCCAGAGCATCGCCTGGCCCAACACGGTGCTGAACGTGATCGTGGCGGAATCACTGGATTATCTGGCGACCGAACTGGAGCGGACGGCGGGGAAGAGCCCGACCCCGCAGCGGCTGCAGGCGGCGGTGGTCGCGGTGCTGAAGAAGCTCCTGAAGGAGCACAAGCGGGTGATCTTCGATGGTGATGGCTACTCCCCGGACTGGCACAAGGAAGCGGCCCGCCGCGGACTCGCCAATCTCACCGACTCGGTCTCCGCCTTCCCGGCGCTCTCCGCCCGGAAGAACGTCGACCTCTTTCGGAAGTACGGCGTCCTGAGCAAGGCGGAAGTGGATGCCCGTGCCCACATCGCGATCGAGAAGTACATCAAGCAGCTCGGCATCGAAGCCGAGACGATGGTCATCATGGCCCGGACCCAGATCCTCCCGGCGGCACTCGGCTATCAGGAGCGGCTGGCGCGGGCGCTCTCGTCCATCGAGGCGGCGGGGGTCAAGTCGGCGGACCAGCTGATCCAGTTGAAAGAGTATGTGGCGCTGGTGGGGCGCTTCCGCGATGCGATCGTGGCGTTGGAGCAGGTGGTGGCGCACCACGACGAGGACGCGATGACCCACGCCGCCCACATCCAGAAGAAGGTACGGCCCGCGATGGACAAGCTCCGCGAGCACGCCGATCAGCTGGAAGCGCAGGTGGCTGCGGACAGCTGGCCCTGGCCGACCTATCGGGAGCTGCTGTTCCTGAAATAGGGATGGCCTCTGGCCATCACTGAACCCTCACCCCCGGCCCCTCTCCCTGCGGGAGAGGGGAGCGCGAGGCCACTAGGGAGTCGGGGGCATCGGTTCAAGTCGGGAGGCTCAAGC
>JBIOIC010000241.1:0-3199 GCA_044449625.1 Gemmatimonadales bacterium
GAGGTGCCGGGTGAGTTTCTGCATGTTGTAGGTGGTGCAGTCCTCCTGGGTGTCTTCCGAGAGTGCGGTGGAGAGCACGCCCGGATCGGTATCCCAGTCCTCGCCGTTGCTGGTGCCGCCGGTGCAGTAGGCTCGCCGACTCGTCACTTCATGCCAGAAATACCAGGCCGCGTCGTGATAGCGCGGTTCGCCGGTCAACTCGTAGCGCCGGGCGGCGCCGATGACCTTGGGAATAGTGGTATTGGCGTGCACTCCCTTGAGCTCGTCCCTCCCCGCGGCGAGCGGCGCGAAAATCCGTTCGTGGTCGAAACGGTGCGCCAACTCTCCCCACCGCGCCTCGCCGGTCGTCGTGGAAAGGTTGTAGAGCACTTCATTCATCCCCCCGAATTCCCGCTCCAGCACCCGCGCCATCTCGAAGTCACCGAGGGGCTGCACCCACCCCGCGGTCCAGCGGGCCATCCCCTTGAGCACGTCGAGTGCCTGGGCATTCCCACCCACGAGGTGCATGTCGAGCAGCCCGGCCATGATCTTGTGGAGGGTATAGAACGGCGCCCAGACCGGCCGCCCGGCGCGCAGCCGATCGAAGAACTCTTCGGGGAAGGCGCTGAGATAGCCATTGCCGAGTTTCTGCTGGCAGACCGCGAGCTCCGCAACGATGTGGTCTCCCCGTTGCCGTAACTCCGTGTCGTCGAGTCCAGCCGACATCAGGGCGCAGGCGGAGAGATAGTGGCCAGTGTAGTGGCCGCGGAGTTCGTTGACCGGCGCCTCCCAGCCGCCGAGGGGTTCGGCGGTGGTGGGGAGACCGGCGGTGAGGCGGAAGGTGTGGAGCAGTCGGTCGGCGTCCTGCGCCAGCAGGAAACGGCGATTCACCTCGGCAGCATCGCGGACCGGGCCGGGGCGGAGAGTGATGCGCGCGAGATCGAAGGGCAGCACCCGGGGCGGTGGTCCGGCCGACGTCCGGTCCCGCCAGGAGATCCGGGGAAGCAGGGGGATCGTCGCGGCCACGGCGGTCGATGTGAGAAAGTCTCGGCGGATCATCTGGGCATCCCTCCCTTGGACGGCGTCTTCGGCTTGGGCATCCGGTGCTCCCAGGCGGTCCGCATTGCCTCTTGTACCACGGTCTTCCTTGCCGTCTTCAACTGGACCGTGGTGGCACCACTGGTCCCCCATCCCCCCTTCGCCGGCACGAAGGTCTCCGGATGAGCGCGGGCGAGCGCGATCTTTCGGAATTCGGTGGCGGTCATGGGGTCTGGCCTCAAGGCGGACTATTGAGCGTATCGGAGTACAGCAAGAATATCGACAATTCAACTACGCGACAGCCCGCCTTTTCGCTATCGTTCGTCCATTCGAGAATCCCATTTGACACCACAAGGAGAACAGTCCGCCATGCGATTCAACTACGCCAAGGTGTCGCCCGGTGTCTATGACGCGATGGATCCGCTCGATCAGTTCACCGCCAAGTGCGGGCTGGAGGAGCGGCTGCTCCACCTGGTCCGACTCCGGGCCTCCCAGATCAACGGCTGCGCCTACTGCATCGACATGCATTGGAAGGATCTCCGCGCCCTCGGCGAGACCGAACAGCGTCTCTACGGCCTCGATGCCTGGGAGGAGTCGCCCTATTACTCCGAGCGCGAACGTGCGGGGCTCCGGTGGACCGAGGCGCTCACACTGATCGCGGCCGATCGGGTCCCCGATGCGGCGTACCAGGCGGCAAAGTCGCAGTTCACCGACAAGGAGCTGGCCGATCTCTCCCTCGTCATCGCCGCGATCAACGCCTGGAACCGGCTGAGCATCGCCGCCCGGCTCGACCCCGGCCATTACAAGTCGGCCCTCACCAAGGCGTAGGTCGGAAGACCCTACGCGTCCAGGGAGTGACGGCCGACCGCGCCCGAGACGGTCTCGTCACCGATGGTGATGAAGAGGTGCCGATCGGTGACGGAGAGGGCCCAGACGTTCCGCCGATCCAGGAGCGCGGCGAGTCCGGCGAGCATCTCCCGGTCGAAGCTGTAGAGCTCGAGTGCCGCGGCCCGATGGATCCGCTCCCCGCTCCATTGACGCAGCAGCAGCGCCGGGTCGCGGTGGGTGTAAACGGCGACCCGCGGGGCGGCCATGCTCGCCTTGTGCAGCCGCGGCGCGTCGGGGGCGCCGACCTCCACCCAGACTTGGAGCGCTCCGGTCAGATCGCGCACCGTGAGCGCCGGCTCGTTTGGCTCCGCCAATCCCTTCCCGAAGCTGATCCCCTCGGCGTATTCGAGGCAGTAGGCCAGGACTCTCGTCAGCAGATATTCACGGGTCTCCGATGGCTGGCAGGCGACCTTGAGCGCCAGCGCCTCGTACACTCCACGATCCACGTCGGCGAGCTCGATGTCGAAGTTATAGATCGTCGCGCTTTGGGCCACGGGACTTACCGGCTCTCCGGCATCACCAATGTCCGTGAGTGGAGTAGACGGCGACGTCGTCGACGTTGGGATCGTCCACGACATAGAGGATGGCGCTGTAGGAGAGGACGATGGCCGTATCGCCACTTGTCGTGTCGCACGCGACCAACTGGACCCGATCCTCCGTGACCACCTGGATGCACAGTGCCCCGACGAGACTGTTCGTCTGATAGCTGGTGCCGGGGAAGGTGATGTGGCGGCCGGCCGCTTTGTAGCACCGGAATTGATCGGCCCAGGAGGAGGAGCTGTCGATGGTGTGCCGGCGGCTGTAGGTGCAGGGGCCCGGCGCGGCGGGCGCGGCGGGGCCGGCGGCAAGGACCAGCGCGGCGACGAGCTGGACGATCATGGGTCTCTCCGAAGAAGGACCGGCGGGCTCAACTTGCTCCGGTCAGTGCGTAGTCGGACTCGTAGGAGTGCTTGCCGTCCGCGATGACGATGTTCATCCGGCCCGTCAATCCGGTGAGTTCGTCGGTGCCGGAGTCGGGAACTACGATGACGTTCAACTCCGGTACGCCCCGGATCATCGTGGCGTTGTGTTGCAGGGCGAAGGAACCGCGTCTACCGTGCAGCATCCCGGTGACGCGTTCGACCGCCACGTAGCCGGCGGACCCCTTCACGCCTCCCATCGCGGTGAGCATCTCTCCCTGGCTCTTCGCCTCGAGGTCCCCGTGGAACTCCTTGTCGATCGACATCCGGCCGAGTGAGGCGCCTTCGGCGCGGTTGTAGGCGTCGAGCGGGTTGATCTTGACGTCGAAAAGGCC
>JBIOIC010000242.1:0-3199 GCA_044449625.1 Gemmatimonadales bacterium
GGAAGAGCGCAGAGATGGGGGCGGGGGTGAGGTTTCAACGACTAACGACCTCCCCTAGTCCTCCCCCGCCCCCGGCGCTATTTTGCGCCTCAAGCAGGCCGGTGACCGCCGGCCAAGCGCTCCATCTCCTCAAGGACCCGATCGATGTCCCTGCGTCTCGCCGCGCTCACGACGCTCGCCCTGACCGCCGTACCAGCCCTCGCCGCTCAGTCACCCGCCAAGCCTCCGGTCGCCAAACGGATCGAGTTCCAAGGCGACCTCGGCTATGTCGCGGTCGGCGGCAATACCAACGTCACCACCTACAACATCGGCGAGAAGATCATCTTCCGCCCTGCCCGCTGGGTCTTTACCCAGAATCTCGGCGTGATCTACGGCAAGAGCGCCGGAATCATCAACGCCAGCTCGATCGCCGCCGGTGTCCGGGGGGACTACGGCTTCACCCCGCGGCTCTCGATCTATACACTCGGCAAGTTCGCCCACGATTCGTTCGCCGGAATCAGGAGCCGATGGGAAGAGTCGGCCGGTCTCTCCACCAAGGTGTTCGACACCGCCTACGACCAGTTCTCCTTCGAGCTCGGCTTGGGCCTCATCCAGCAGACTCCGACGCTGGGAGCCCCCGCACGGAACTTCGTCTCCGCCCGCACCGCGGGCGCCTACCGCCACAACTTCACCAAGGCGGCGTTCGCCCAGCAGACGATTGAAGTCCTCCCCAATTTGAAACAGGGCGATGACTATCGCATCAACAGCGAGACCTCGCTCGTCGCACCGATCTCGAGTCACATCGCGCTGAAGAGCGCCTTCGTGATCCACTTCGACAACCTGCCCGAGCCCGGATTCAAGCCGACGGACCGGATCTTCACGTCGGGACTCCAGATCACGCTGTAACCGGCCACCACCCTCACCCAGGGGAATGCGATGCTCAAGGAATTCAAGGAGTTCGCGCTGCGCGGCAATGTGGTGGACATGGCCGTCGGTATCATCATCGGCGCCGCCTTCGGCACCATCGTGAAGAGTCTGGTGGACGACGTCCTGATGCCCCCACTCGGCGCCCTGGTGGGCGGGGTCGATTTCTCCAGTCTCACGCTGACCATCCGGGAGGCATCCGCCACCGCCCCCGCGGTCGTGGTGCGCTATGGCGTCTTCTTCAACGCGGTCATCAGCTTCCTCATCGTCGCCTTCGCGGTGTTCCTTTTGATCCGGGTCATGAACCGGATGCTCAAGCACCCCGAAGCCGAGGCGGCGCCGACCTCCAAGAACTGCCCCCTCTGCCTCTCCAGCATCCCGATCAAGGCCACGAAGTGCGCCCACTGCACGGCGGATCTGCGCTGACGCGCAGCGCCACGGCGGTGTTCGCGACCGCCCTGCTCCTGTCCGGCTGTCACCCCGCCCCACCTCCGCGCGCGGCCGCCGCGGCTCCCGCTCCACCCATCTCGATGGCCGCGCTCCGGGGGGCGGCGTACCGCCTCGCCTTCGATCCGACCCGCACCGTGCGGCTCGTCAATGGAGTGTACGACGATGCCGGTGACGTCGATGCCGCGATGAAAGTCACGACCCGGATGCTCGACTCCGTGACGACCGGCACGCTCCCCGATGACCGGGCCGAGGCGGCGGTGATTCTGGTGACGAACGCCGGGGGATCGGGCAACTTCTACGATCTCGCCCTGATGGCTGACAGCGAGGGAACGCCGCAGAACCTGGCGACGGTCGGCCTGGGCGACCGCGTCAAGGTCAAACACATCACCCTCTACGCCGATTCGGTCGCCGTCACGCTGGTCACCCACGGCCCCGCAGACCCGATGTGCTGTCCGGCTTTGGAAGTGACCCGGCACTTCGTGCTGGACCGGGGCCGGCTGATCCCCACCGACAAGGTAAGGGCGACGGGGAAGGACTCCGCATGATCCGCTACGAGGTCACCCTCGACGTCGAGCCGCAGCTCGCCGCCGGACTCGAGGACTACATGCGCGGCAAGCACATTCCCGAGATCCTCGCGACCGGATGCTTCGAGGAGATCCGCTTCGAGCGCGCCGGCGAAGGGCGCTTTCGCACCAGCTACTTCGCCCTGACCGCCGCCGACCTCGACCGTTACATGGCCCAGCACACCGGCGGCTTCCGCGCCAGCCTCATCTCCTACTTCCCCCGCGGCGTCAATGCCGTGCGGGAGACGTGGACGGAGCTTGAGTCCTGGAAGAAGTGAGCAGAGCACGGAGAACAGACGGAGGGCACGGAGAGAGCCGTGCCCAGTCGGACCCCGATTCCCGGGCAAGGTACGTTGTCTTTTGTGGGTGCGGTATTGAACTCGGTCTCTGTTTGGGAAGCATCCCGTTCACCCACAAAGCATCCTGGACAAGGGCGCGGAACCCTTTTGCGCTGGGAGACCTCCGTGCCTCCGTCGGTTCTCCTTCCCCGCTAGATTCCCTCCCTCACTCCTGATCGACGGAGTTCCGGGATGAATCGCCGAATCCTCATCATCTGCACGGCACTCACCGCCGCGCTGCCATTGGCGGCGCAGCGTCCCGCCCTCGCGCCCCGCGGGCTTGAGATCAAGTACGTGCGCGACGCCGAGGAGTACGCCGCCCTCTCGCGGATGGTCTACCGCGTCGCGGGCGCCGCCGTGGCACACCAGGCCGCCACCCTTCCACGCGGCGCCCCTTGGGCGGTCGTGCTCGATCTCGACGAGACGGTCCTCGATAACTCCGCCTATCAGCTCGAACGCGAGGCCTACGGGCTTCCCTTCGACGGCCCATCGTGGGATGCGTGGGTGCGCCGGGCCGAGGCGGGACTCGTCCCCGGTGTCGCCGAGTTCGTGGCCAATGCCCGTCGACTCGGCGGACGGGTGGCGTGGATCTCCGATCGCGCCGCGTCGAGCGTCGATGCCACGCGCGAAAACTTGGTCCACGACGGAATCTGGCACGATGGTGACCTGCTCTGTCTCAAGGCCGGTCCCGCCGATTCGACCAAAGCCCGCCGCCGTGGCGAATTGAGCGCGGGCCAGGGCGGCTGCGCCTGGACCGGCACCACCGTACGGGTCCTCGCCTACATCGGTGATCAGGTCAAGGATGGCCCCGGTCGCGGCGATTTTCCCGGCCCCGGTGAGCCCGACTCGCTGGCCGGCGCCGATTCCGCCTTCGGCATCCGCTCCTTCCTGATCCCGAACCCGACCTACGGGAGTTGGACCGATCGCGTCACCCGCCGCCGGCCC
>JBIOIC010000243.1:0-3176 GCA_044449625.1 Gemmatimonadales bacterium
CCCTTCAACCGCTCGAACGCCCCCTCCAGATCCTTCGGCGCCACGCAGAGAATTCCCGAGCCGCGCTTCCCCCGCGGCGAGGTGATGCGCGCCCCCGAGCGCTCCGCCGCCGCGATGACCGGCGCATGAAGTGTCTGCAGATGGGTCGCGATCCGCGGGATCCCGATCGAGAGCAGCAACTCGAGCGAAACGCACATCCCCGCAAGGTCCTGATAGGGCAGCGTCACCATCTCGAAGCGCCGCGCATCACTCCGTAGATTACCGCTGTAGGCGGTGAGCCTCCGGAAGTCGTCGGTCCCCTCAAAGGCCATCCACCCCGTCATCGCCGGTTGCAGCTTCGGGATCAGTTCCCGGCGCACATAGGTGAACCCCGATCCCCATCCCGAGAGGAGCCACTTCTGCGCCCCGGCGGAGAGGATGTCGACGGGAGTCGCCTTGAGATCGACCGGAATCTGGCCCAGCGCCTGGATCGCGTCGACCACCAGGAACTTGCCGAGCCGGCGGGTGGCGGCGGAAAGCGCGGCGAGATCGGCGCAGTAGCCGTTGCTGAACTGCACCAGTGAGATCGCGAGCACCTTGACCTCGGGGCGCTCCAGGCGCTCCAGCAGCGCCCCCTCGTCGGGCCATCCTTCGCTGGTCGTCGGCACCAGTTCCAGGCGCACGCCACGCTGCTTCAACAGTATCCAGGGATAGACGTTGGCGGGGAACTCCTTGTCGCTCACCAGCACGACGTCGCCCGCCACGAGCGGCAGCGCCGCCGCGGCGAGTGAGAGCCCCCAGGTGGTGTTGGTCGCGAGCGCGATCTCCTCAGGTTCCGCGTTCACCAGCCGGGCGCAGAGCCGCCGCGATTCGGTGAAGACCTCGAAGAGATCGGTATCCGGCAGCTTGAACGGCATCGTGCGGCGGCGGTTCCACTCCTCCAGCGCCTTTCGCGTCCGCTCGGGAATCGGGCCGGTACTCGCGTGATTGAGATAGATGGTCTTCTCCGCCCAGGGGAATTCGGTGCGGCGGAGCTCGAGGAGGTCTTGATCCATATGCAGGGTCATCCGATGTCGGGACGGACGTCGAAGGCCTGGCGCAGGCCATCTCCGACGAGGTTGAAGGCGAGCACGGCGAGGCCGAGGGCGATTCCGGGCGCAAAGGAAACCCAGGGCGCCACGCGGAGCAGGTCGCGTCCATCCGCCACCATCGCCCCCCAGCTCGGCGTAGGTGGCTGTGCGCCGAGGCCGAGGAAGGAGAGCGCCGCCTCGGCCATCATTGCACCGGCAATGCCAAGGGTGACCGAGACGATGACCGGGGAGCGGACGTTGGGCAGGAGGTGGCGCCAGAGGATGCGCCGGTCGGGGGCCCCCAACGCTCGCGCGGCGAGGATGTACTCGGCGTTGCGGAGGAGGAGCACCTGACCACGGACCAAGCGCGCCATCCCGGCCCAGCCCACGATGCCGATCAGCACGAACGTCAGCGGCAGGGAGGGGCGCACCGCCGCCGCGACCGCAATGAGGAGGAGGAGTGTCGGAAAGGCGAGCGTCACGTCCGCCAGACGCATCACCAGGGTGTCGACCCAGCGACCGTAGTAGCCGGAGCAGAGGCCGAGAGAGACGCCGATCGCGAGGGAAACCGTCTGCGAAATGAGGCCGACCGCGAGCGAAATGCGGGCGCCGAAGAGGACGCGGCTCAGGACATCGCGACCCTGGCTGTCGGTGCCGAAGAGGTGATGGCTCCCCGGCGGGAGGAGGTAGGCGCCGCGGAGATCCCCGGTGAGCGGATCGGCGGGGGCCAGGAGCGGAGCCGCGACCCCCGCCACGATCACGAGGAGCGCGAGGAGCACCCCGGCCGCGAAGAGCGGATCACGGCGTACCTGGGCGATGATCGGCGTGAATGTACGAGGGGCCACGAAGTTCCCGGTTGCAAGACGACGAATCGGAGCGGCAGCCAGGATCGACCCCGGCCTTCTCCGTGCCACACGCCCGCGGTACGTTACTCCCGACTTCACCTCTCGGACAAGCGGTGCGCTTCGACGGCAAATTCTCGCTCGTGCTCGGCGGCGGCGGCCTGAAGGGAATGGCCCACATCGGCGTCTTCCAGGCTCTTGAAGAGCTGGGGATGGCGCCCGACCTCGTGGTGGGCTGCTCCATGGGCTCGCTCATCGCGGGCGCGTGGGCCGCGGGGATGCCGACCGAAGAGATGAAGCGCATCGCCCTCGGCACCACGCGGAAGGATATTTTCCAAGTGGCCCACGCCGACATGGCGTTCAAGCGGATGCGGGCCCCCGCGGTCTATCGTCCCGAGCCCCTTGAGATCCTGATCGGCCGCCTGGTGGGGGAGCGGACCTTCCCCGAGCTCCCCCGCCGGCTGGTCGTGGCCACCGTGGACCTCCGCACCGGAGCGCAGGTGCTCTGGGGGCTCCCCGGCCTGCAGAATATCAAGGTACGGGAGGCCATCTTCGGCTCCTGCGCGCTCCCGGGGATCTTCCCGCCACGGGAGATCGAGGGCCGGCTCTGCGTGGACGGCGCGGTGTTCGAGAATCTGCCGGTGCGGATCGGGGCGAGCGAGTGCCCCGGCCCGGTCCTCGCGGTGCACGTCGGGACCACCAGCGGCCTCAGTGAATCCGCCGACCCCGACGGATTTGCCGCGGCCTACATCCGGGCCCTGGAGATCGTGATGCACACGATGCTGGTGGAACGGCTGCGCGGCTGGCAGGCACCGCCGTTGCTGCTGGTCCACCCCCGCGTCGAGCACGTCGGGATGTTCACTTTCGATCATACCCGCGAGCTGATCGAAGAGGGCTACCGCGCCACGATGGAGGCGCTCGACCAGGTTCCGGCGGGCTTCCCGGTGGGCGCGGCGGGAATCTATCCGCGGCGGCTCGTGGAGGTTTCCGTCGACCGGGAACGCTGCGTCGGATGCGGCGTCTGCGCGATGGCCGCCCCCGCCGTCTTCTCCCTGGGCGACAACCGCAAAGCGCGGGTCCTCGTGCCGATGCAGGAATGGTCACCGGTCGACGGAGGCTACGTCCGCAACTGCCCCACCTTCGCGATCAACGCCCGGCTGCCGGAGCCGGGACCGAAGCCAAGCTAGACCAGCGTGTAGTTGCGGAACTCGAAGGGCCGGATCCCCGTCAGCCGCTCGAATCCATCCAGCAACACATAACGCGCCATCTTCCATTTCCAGTGTCG
>JBIOIC010000244.1:0-3173 GCA_044449625.1 Gemmatimonadales bacterium
CAGCGCCCCTACCATCCATCCTACGCGCCGTTCAACTGGCGCGGCTGGTGGGACTTCGGCACCGGCGCCCTCGGCGACATGGCGTGCCACGGGATGGACGCCGCCTTCTGGGCCCTCGGCTTCAAATGGCCGACGCGGGTCGAGGCAGAGTGCACCGAGCTCCACCCGGAGAGCGGGCCCAAGAGTTCGCGGGTGACGTACTGGTTTCCGGCGCGGGAGGGACGCGGCGAGATCAAGGTGACCTGGCGCGATGGTGGGTTGAACCCGCCGAGGCCCCCGCTGCTCGATGCGTCGAAACCGTGGCCCATCGCCGACATCGGGGGGCAGATCTGGATCGGGGATGACGGGATGCTGATCGCCGGGATGTACGGCGAAGATCCCTTCCTGGTCGATGCCAAGAAGGACGCCGCCATCCGGGCCAATCCGCCGGCCAAGAAGTACCCCCGGAGCCCGGGACACTATGTGGAATGGATCAACGGGATGAAGGGAGGGGCAAAACCGATGTCTTCCTTCGACGGCCACGCCGGCCCCCTCACCGAGATGGTGCTCCTCGGTGTCGTGGCGGTGCGACTCGGCACCGGGCTTGAGATTGATCAGACCACCGGGATGCCGACGAATGTGCCCGTCCCGGCGACCTATCTCAAGCCGGAGTTCAGAAACGGGTGGAGCGTGTAGGGGGCGGCCTCCGGCCGCCCCGGTGAACGGTAAACAGTGAATGGGCTCCCGGTCGGAATCTCGAGCGGGAGCCTGCGCTGCTACGGATGTCATCCCGAGGGTCGGGCTCGCGCAGCGAGGCCACCCGAGGGACCTTGCCGGCGCAACCGGGTGCCGGGCGGCCGATCTCGATCTCGGCGGAGAAGGTCCCTCAGGTCCCTTCCCCTTCGCTGCGCTCAGGGTCAGGGCACCCTCGGGATGACACCCCTTGCCAACGCAGACCCGATGCCCGACCGTCGCCCGCCTTACCGCCTTACCGCCTTACCCGTTCATCTCACACACCACCACCGAGCAGATCGGATCAGGAGCCTGTGCCGGCAGGGAGATCTTGATCCCTCCCTCCGCTCGCGTGGTGACGAGCGGCGCGCGCGAGGGATCGGCGAGGAGATAGGCTTTGTGGACGCCGCGGGTGGAGAGCGGAATGGTGACCGCGTCGCTCCACTGGGTAAGGAAGAGGTTGAGCCGCCCCGGCTGTGACGTCACGTGGTAGGGGGTCGAGGGAAAGGGCGACGCGGTCGAACCGTGGATCGCCCCGCCGTTCACCACCATCCAGCGGCCGAGCTCTGCCAGGCGCTGCACGCTCTCTTCCGGAAAGGTCCCGTCGGGCTTCGGCCCGATGTTGAGGAGGAGATTGCCCCCTTTGGACGCCGTCTCGGTCAGGAGCCCGATCAGCTGGGCCGTCGTCTTGAACTGCTTGTCGCGGGCGTTGTAGCCCCAATTGCCGTTCATCGTGATGCACGATTCCCAATCGACACCGGGCCACCCGGTGGCGGGGACCTCCTGTTCCGGAGTACGGAAGTCGCCGAGCGGCTGGGTCTGCTTGACCGCCGACCAGCCGTCGACCCGATTGTTGACGATCACGTTCCGCTGCAGTGCGCGGCAATGATCGTAGAGCGCCTGTCCCATCTCGCGGGTCCAGGTGCCCTCCCAGTTTCCGTCGAACCACATCACACCGATATCGCCGTAGTTGGTGAGGAGCTCCACCAGCTGGCCGCGGAGATATTGGACAT
The DNA here is from genome assembly GCA_044449625.1 of Gemmatimonadales bacterium. Taxonomy (GTDB): domain Bacteria; phylum Gemmatimonadota; class Gemmatimonadetes; order Gemmatimonadales; family GWC2-71-9; genus CAMLHU01. The sequence continues at coordinate 1,725 of JBIOIC010000244.1, forward strand.
AGCGGGAGAAGTGGGCGCCATCGGCGGTCCGCGTCTCCGCTTCCCAGTCACGGCGCGGGAGGTAGTCGGGGTGGTGCCAGTCCATGATCGAGTGGTACCAGCACTGGGTGAGCCCCTGGCGGCGAACGGCGGTGGAGAGCTCGCGCATGATGTCGCGCTTGAACGGGGTGGAGCGGACGCAGAAATCGGTGAGCTTGGAATCGAAGAGGCAGAAGCCGTCGTGGTGCTTCGTCGTGATCGTCACGTACTTCATCCCGGCGTCCTTCGCCATCCCCGCCCATTTATCGGGATCGAAGAGGGTCGGATTGAAGCGCGCCACGAGTGTGTCGTACTCTCCGATCGGGATGTGCGCGTTGTTCCGGATCCACTCGGCGTAGTCATCGCGCCCGCCCCAGGAGCCCCCGAGGATCGAGTAGAGCCCCCAGTGGATGAACATTCCGAAGCGCGCCTCGCGCCACCAGGTCATCCGGTCATCGGTGCTCGGCGGGAGGATCGTGGCCCAGAGGTCGGGGCGACGCAGCGGCCGCGGAATGGAGAGGGCGCCGAGCGCGGCGGAGGTCTTGAGGAAGTCGCGGCGGGGGAGAGGCATTGGAGGCTCCAAAACGGCGTGGGACCACGGAGGGCGCGGAGCTACACGGAGAAGCACGGAGAAAACCAGGAGAATGCGGTATTGTAAACGGAGCCTCTTTCGCAAGGCCACAACAACTGTCGTTCTCCGGGTCTCTCCGTATCCTCCGTGCTCTCCGTGGTCCCGCAAGAAATATGTCAGGCTAGCGATCTGACCATCGCCAGCGCCAGGTCGACGTGGCGCTCGGCGTTGAAGAGCTGGGCAAAGACGTGACGGATGACGCCGTCGCGGTTGATGATGAAGGTGGTGCGCGCGGGGATGAAGAGCAACTGGCGGCCAACGCGATAGAGTTTGCGGACCGCGCCATCGCCGTCGGAGAGCAGGGTGAAGGGGAGCCGGTGATGCGCGGCGAACCCGGCGTGGGAGGTGACGGAATCGGAACTCACCCCGATCACTTCGGCGCCAGCGGCGGTGAAGACCTCATAGTCATCCCGAAAGCGGCACGCCTCGGCGGTGCAGCCCCGGGTCTCGTCGTAGGGGTAGAAGTAGAGCACGACCGTCCGCTTCCCCTTGAACGCGCCGAGTGAGACCGGCGTGCCGTTCTGATCGGGGAGGGTGAAGTCGGGGGCGATATCGCCGGGCTTCAAGGCCATTTGAACTCCGTAAAAGCGCACCACGGAGGCACGGAGGGCACGGAGAACTGCTATGTAGTGTGGCGGGGCCGGTGAAGCTCCTCGACTATGGCGAAGCTTTTGCGGCTACCCACCTCATCGCTTTTCTCCGTATTACCTCCGTGTGCTCCGTGTCTCCGTGGTGTGCTGTTTCTCCTCGGCACGTAAAGAATTGCCTTGGCACGGAGGACACGGAGAACTGCTATGTAG
>JBIOIC010000245.1:0-3170 GCA_044449625.1 Gemmatimonadales bacterium
GGGCGGGGCGGGAGAAAGTTCTCGCGTTCGTGCACGACCAGTGTGTCACGGGGCGGCAGGCCTACATCGTGCTGCCCGTCATCGCCGAATCGGAGAAGGCCGATCTCCGCGCCGCGACCACCGTCGCTGAAACGCTCCAGGGCCGATGGAGCGACCTGACCGTGGGGCTGGTGCACGGGCGGCAGAAGCCGGAGGAGCGGGACGGCGTGATGCGGGAGTTCCGCGCCGGGCGGGTGCAGGTCCTGGTCTCGACCACGGTCATCGAGGTCGGCATCGACGTGCCGAACGCGACGATGATGGTGATCGAACACCCGGAGCGCTTCGGCCTGGCGCAGCTGCATCAATTGCGCGGCCGGGTCGGCCGAGGCGGGAATGCGAGTCAGTGCGTGCTGCTGACCGATGGGCGGATCCCCGACCGACTCAAGGCCTTTGCGGTCACGAACGATGGCTTCAAGATCGCGGAGCTCGACCTGGCGGAGCGGGGAATGGGGGATCTCATCGGCCAGCGGCAGTCGGGAACACTGGAGATCCGCCACGCTCGGCTGCCGGGGGACGAGGCGTTGCTGGCCCGCGCGCGGGAGCTGGCTCAAGCGGTTGTGGCAGCCGATCCAGGGCTCGCGCGTCCGGCTCACGCGGCGCTTCGGGCCCGGGCGATCGCCCGGTATCCGCGGGCAGTGGAGCTCTTTCGGGTGGGGTGACGAGTGACGGGTGGCGAGTGACGCGTGACGAGTGGTGCGCGTGAGAAGCCGCGTGAACAACCACGTAGAAAGCTGCTCCCGCGGGAGGACGTTCCGATGGCGCCAGAGACACTGTGCGCCCATCTTTCGCGCCGCCATGCTGCCATCCTCCCGACCCTCATTCGCTCCCGTCGTCCTCGGACTCTTCCTGCTCGCGGCCCATCCTTGGCTGCTCGTTGGACAGGCCGCCCCGCTCTGGCATCCCGAGCTCCTCGGCGCCCAGTTCAGCCTGATCGGTCAGGGGCTCTTCCCCTTTTCCAGTCCTTACGCCGGTCCGATGAGCCTCACCGCCCGTGGTGACGCCGAAGTGAGCCATACCTACGGGCTCTACGCCGGGATCCGTCTCGCGCGTCCGCTCGATGCCTATCTCGATGTGGAGATGGCACGCGGCGCCGGTGTGGGCCACGCCACCGGATTGGCGGGGATCACCAACGGGGACGTGATCCGCCAGGGCAGCGCCGATCTGGGCGAGGCTCCCTACCTGGCCCGGGCATTCCTGCGCTATACGATCGGCCTGACCGGCGCCACGATCGGCCGCGTCGACTCCCTGGCGCGGGGAATGGACCAGCTGGCGGCGCTGGCGCCCTCCAGCCGGATCGAGATCCAGGCGGGGAAGTTCGCCGCCAGCGACCTCTTCGACCAGAACCGCTACGCCAACTCGACCCGCACGCAGTTCGAGAACTGGGCCCTCTTCCAGAATACGGCGTGGGATTTCGCCGCGGACACCCGCGGATATACCAACGGCATCGCGGTCGCCTGGATCACCCCCCGCTGGACCTTGCGCGTCGGCAGCTTTCAGATGCCCCGTCTCGCCAATGGGAACGCATTCGACGGCGACATCGCTCGTGCCCGTGGCGACAACATCGAGCTTGCCCTGAACGCGCTCCCGCAAGGCGGAGTGGTGCGGATACTGGGATACGTCAACCACGCGCGAATGGGGAGCTACGCCGAGGCGCTGGCGATCGGGGAAGCGGGGCACGTCCCGCCGGATATCGCGGCCGATGATGCCCCGGGACGGGTGAAGTACGGGGTTGGAATGAACATCGAACAGCCTCTCGCCGACGGCGGCGAGACCGGGGCCTTCGCCCGGTTCGGCTGGGACGATGGCGCCACCGAGTCGTTCGCCTTCTCCGAAGTGGACTCTCATCTGAGCGGCGGCCTGCAACTCTCCGGGGTCCACTGGGGCCGGCCGGCCGATCATCTGGCCCTGGCATTCGTGAGTCAGGGGATCTCAGCGCTCCACCAGGACTACCTTGCCGCGGGGGGACGCGGATTCCTGCTCGGCGACGGAGCGCTGACCTACGGCCGGGAGACCATCCTCGAAGCCTACTATCGGCTGCAGCTCGGCCGGTACACCGAGATCGGTCCTGACCTGCAGCAGATATGGAATCCAGGCTACAATCGTGATCGCGGACCAGCCAGTATCCTCTCGCTTCGGATCAATCTCCGGGCCTGACCCCGCCGGTCACTGGTGATCCGGCGCCCGGTGCCTTGCGGCCGAGGGCTTGGGTCGCAGTGGCGGCATGCGCCGCATCGTTATTGTCGCCTTCGCATCACCCACCCGCAACGTCAGCACCTGATCTCCCGAGCCAGCGGCAAGCGTCCAGAGCGCGGTGACCTGTCCCGCCGTGTCGCTGGCGATCGTCTTCGAGGCCAGATGCCCGAGTGTGGTGGTGACGTGCACGATCGCGTGGGGGACGCTGTTGCCGTAGGCGTCGGTCACCCGTGCCGGTATCCGGAGTGACGTCTGGGTGGTCGGTGACTTGGGAGGATCGACGAGCGAGATGTTCGCGGCGGGGCCGGGGAAGGCGATGGCGTGCAGCGTCGCCGTGAGCGGCACTGCGGCGTTCGCGACCTCGAAGCGGAACTCCATCGCTCCCCCCCGTTCCCCCAACGTCCATCGAGTCCGCGCGATCCCCTTGGCATCGGTCGTCACGACGGAATCAGCCGCATGTCCCGCGCTCGCGGTCATCCTCAGGCTCACCCCCGGTACCGGATTCCCCTCCGCATCCGTCACCAGCGCCGCCACGGCGCGCGGCAGCACCGAGCCCACGTTGCCCCGTTGTCCCGCTCCCGCCGCGAGGATCAATCGCGCCGGTGTCCCCGCGGTCGCGGTCGCCATGAGGTCAATCGGCGGGACCAGCCGTCCGCTTCCCACACTCACCCGCAGCCGCTCCATCCCCGCCTTCCGGCCGAGGGTCCAGTCGGCGCGCGCTTCGCCGGCGCTGTCGGTACGGGTGCCTCGTGCATTCGCCGTCCCCGCGAGTGCCACCCATCGCACGGGAATATCCGGCAGCGGCCGCCCGGCGGCATCGGTGACGCGGATACCGACGGGGCGGGGGAGCGCTGCCGTCACCGGCCCCGTCGCCGGGTCATCGATCGCGGTGAGACGGGTGTTGGCGGTGATCGGCTCCACCTCAATGGGGATTCGGA
>JBIOIC010000246.1:0-3168 GCA_044449625.1 Gemmatimonadales bacterium
ACCTCCCCCTCTTCCACCCGCACCAGCACCTCGGGCGAACTGCCGACCAGATGAAGGTCGTCGCAGTGGAGGAAGAAGAGATACGGCGCCGGGTTCAACGCCCGGAGATAGCGATAGGTGAGGAAGGGGTCGGGCGCGGGAAGGTCGAGTCGGCGCGAGAGCACGGTCTGGAACACGTCCCCCGCGGCGATGTATTCCTTGATCCGGGCCACGTCGCCCCGGAACTTGTCATCGGCGTAGGGCGAGACGGCAATAGGCGAGACGGAGGGGGGGCTCAGATCGAGCGGCTGAAGGGCGCTCGGCGCGCCGAGCCGGCCGATCCACTCGGCGATGCGGGCCTCGGCCTGGTCGAAGAGCGCGCGCAGCACGTCGTCCGGCGCGCCGGCGGGCGTAGCCACATTGGCGATCACGATGGCGCGGTGGAATACATTGTCGACGACCAGCACGGTGTCCGCGATCATCAGTACGGCGTCGGGGAGGTCGCGATCGTCACGGGGAGGGTCGGGGAGATCCTCCAGTGTCCGCACCACGTCGTACCCGATGAAGCCGACCGCCCCGCCGACGAAACGGGGAAGCCCCGGCACCTCGACGGGAGGATAGCGCCGGAGCGTCTCGGCCAGGTGATCGAGCGGCGCGACGTCGATGGCCGAAGGCTTCCAGCCGCGATCGGCGGTCCACCGCTCCACCGTCCGGCCGCGGTAGCGGAAGACCTCGCGCGGGGCCGTGCCGAGGAGCGAGTACCGAGCCCAGCGTTCACCCCCTTCGAGCGATTCCAGCAGGAATCCCCAGGGGCCGCGATGGAGCTTCTGAAACGCGGCCACCGCGGTATCGCCGTCGAGCACGACCTCACGGGTGACCGGGACCATCCCGCCGCGCTCCGCCAGGGTCCGGAACTCCTTCCATCGGTCGGTCATCGGGGGGCCACCACGTAGTAGGTGCCGGCGCTATTGAGGAAGGCGCTCAGGTTATCGCCGGCCGGGCGGCCGGAGGCGACGAGGGCGAAAGAACCATCGGTGTTCCGGCGCGCGACGGTGAGCCGCCGCTCCAGGGCCTCGGCCGATCCATAGCGCTTCAAGGCATCGGCTGAGGCGGCGAAGTGGACGGCGTACTTGAAGGTGAGGACGATCCCGGGGCCGAAGGCCGCATCGGCACCGACGTCGATCCCGTAGACACCGGGGCGCGGGGCAAGCGTGAGATGCACGGTATCACTGGGAGCGCCGCTGAAGCCGCCAGCGGGCACGTCGACCGTGGCGAACACGGTATTGTCGGGGGCAGCTTGGTGGACCACGACGGTCCGAGCCCGTCCGGGAAGGAGCGTGGCGACAGTGTCCAACGCCTCGGTGCCGTTGTTTTCAAGCACGAAGACCTGGTCGGCCCGGAGAGTCTGTAATGTCGTCGGCGCCGGGATGGCGCGCGGTGAGGGGGCGAGCTTGGGCCGCCCGTGGCAGCCGCCCGCGAGGATCGCCGCGCTTGCGAGCGCCGCCAGTCGGACTATCGTCACCTGATGGGTCATCTCGGTCGTTGGTCTCTGGTGGTCGGTCTGCTGCTCGCCGGCGGGCGGCTCCGCGCCCAGGCCTGGAATGCGCCGGCGGCGCGGGCGCTGGCGGCGCGGGCCGCCGCCCGGCGGGAATCGACGGCGGCCGATTCCGCCCTTTCCGCCTGGCGGGCGCGGGCCCACGGCCTCGTCTTCTTCCTGGCCCAGGTGGGCGACGGGCTTGCCGGAGCGCCCCGTCTCGTCCGCGCCGACGAACTCGATGTGGAAGTGTATTGGCGTTCACCCGGCTTGAGCAAGCAGATCATCCGGGGATGGCGCTCCCGCAGCTGGCTTCCCGCCGACGTCACCTATCATCGTGACCACCTCGGCATCGTCACCAACGGCTTCGGCGACTTCATCCGGATCGGCGAGGGCGATGAGGTCCGCGACGTTCCCCATCCGCTTTCGCTGGCCGGCCTCGATCGCTACGCTTTCGCCCTGACCGATTCGATCCGGATCACCTCCGGGGCCACCACGATCGTCCTCGACGTCCTCGACGTTCGCCCCCGCGACCTCTCGCTCCCCGGCGTCATCGGCACGCTCTATCTCGACCGCGCCACCGCCGAACTGGTGCGGTTTCGCTTCGGTTTTACCCCGTCGGCGTATCTCGATCGAGAGCTGGAGGACATCACCGTCCTCCTGGAGAACGCGCGGATCGACGGCCGGGCCTGGCTTCCGTTCCGCCAGGAGATCGAGCTTCGGCGCCGCACCAGCTGGTTCGATTTTCCCGCCCGCGGGATCATACGCGGGCGCTGGACGGTCGGCGACTACGATCTCGCCTTCGTCCCGCCGGCGAGCGCGTTCACCGGACCGGCGATCGGCGGACTCCTGATGCCGGGCGACTCGGCGCGCCCCTGGGGCGAGCCGCTGGAGGCGGCGATCGGGAGCGAGCTCGCTCCGGTGTCGCGACAGGACCTTGCCGCCGCGCGCGCCACGCTGGGCGCCCTGGCCGCCGGTACCGTCCTCACCCGGGTGCGGAACGCACGCCTCCGCGCTCCGCGTCTGAGCGATCTGCTCCGCTTCAATCGGGTTGAAGGGGTGGCGCTCGGGGCCGGAATGAGCCTGACCCCGGACAACGGGGCGCTGGAACTGGTGCCGCACGCCGGCGTCGGGCTCGCGACCGGACGGATGACCGGCGGGCTCGATTTGGCGCGCTCCTTGGGCGCGAACGCCCTCACCGCCTCGGCCTCGCGCGCCGTGCGAGACTTCGGCGACCTGCCTGTCATCTCGCCGACCCTCAACTCGCTCACCGCCGAAGAAGGGGGGAGCGACTTCGGCGACTACCTCCTCCTCGATCGCATCGCCCTCGGCTTCAAGCGACGGATTGGGAGCCGCTCTTCCCTGACGCTCGAACTCGCACGCGAGCATCCGTGGACGCTCGCTGTCGCCGCTCGACCCGCCACCGGGAGCTTCCGCGCCAATCCCGCTTTCGGCACCGCGCCGTGGAGCGTGGCCCGTATTTTCTTCGGACGCGAAAGCGCGGCTGACATTCCAGGAGGCGACCTGGCTGGAACGATTACCGCGGAGGGAGGAACGGGAACCGGTGACTATCTGCGGGGGATGGCGAGCGTAGAGGCGAGAGTCCCGCTCGGCGCAACCTCCCTTCTGGCTCGCGGCTTTGCGGGAGCGGGGAC
>JBIOIC010000247.1:0-3165 GCA_044449625.1 Gemmatimonadales bacterium
CAGCACCGCCGCACTCACCGACTACGCCCCTGGGTTTCCGATCGTCCTCGCGGCACCGATCGCCCTCGGTGCTCCACCGGTGCCGGCGGCCCGGTATGTCCAGGCCCTCGCGGCCGGCCTCACCACCGCGATCGCCACGGCGCTCCTGCTCGCCCTCATCGGTCCCGGTGCCGCCTACCTCGGCGCGCTCCTGCTCATCGCGATGCCGGCGATGACCTCGATCCACCTCTGGGTCCTCTCGGAGCCCCTCTTCCTCGCCCTCCTCGTCCTCACTCTCCGGGCGATGATCCAACGCCCCGCGCGCGCCTGGGAGCATGGCCTCTGGGCGGCGGGGGCCAATCTCGTCCGGTTTGCGGGAGTCTTCCTGATCGGTGTGGTTACGCTCTGGGCGGCCGCGCAACCTGGAAGCACGCGGCAGCGAGTGAAGCGCGCGGCCTTCGCCGCGCTTCCCGGTATTCTCCTCCAAGGGTGGTGGCATTTCGAGGGGATCGCGCCCGGCGGCGGCGTTTCGGCGGCGACCTTTGCCGGACTCGGATCGGCACTCCGGGAGGGCGCCGCCACGGTGCAGGAATGGCTGGTGCCCGGAGTGCCGGACGGCATTCTCCGCATCGCGATCGCCGTCATCGTGATTGTACTGCTCAAGTGGACAGCCTGGAAGGCGCTCCGGGCCAAGGATGCCCCGCGCGAGTTCTTCCTCGGGCTCGGGCTCTTCGCGATCTGCTATCTGGGAATGCTCCTCTTCGCCCGCCTTCACGTCGTCTCCGACGTTCCCTTCGATGACCGGATACTTGGACCACTCTTTGTCGTCCTCACGATCGGCGTCGCCGCGATCATCGGATTCCGTTGGCCCCGCTGGCCGCGATGGCTCCAGGCCGGCACGGGGGTCGCCATCGCCCTCTGGGCCGCCGCGGCCTTGACCGTCGACGTGGGACAGGCCCGGATCGCCCGCGCCTACGGGCTCGGCTACGAAAGCGCCGAATGGCAACGCTCTCCGGTCGCGCAGTGGCTCCGGACCGACGGCGCGGCGCGGACGATCTACAGCACCGATCCGGCGGGGATCTGGTTCGTGGTGCATCGCCCCTCGCGCCTCCTGCCGAGCACCCTGGATGCGGATACGCTCCGGGTCTTCGCCGCCCGATTCGCCGCGCATCCATCGGCGCTGATCGGATTCGACAGCCCCTTCGTGACCCAGGTGCCGCCCGATTCGCTCGCGGCGCGCCTCGGATTCCGTGAAGCGGCACGCTTCGAACACGGGGCGGTGTGGATCGCGGCATCGGCGGGGACGAAGTGAAGATCGGGATTGAGCAATGGCTCTGGCGCGCCGCCTTCGCGCTCCGGCAGCTCCTCCGCGGCGGAAAACGCGGCGCCAGCAACACTGCTCTCGGCGTGATGGCGATCCGCGCCGCGCATCAGCTGATCGACGGCGAACCGAAGATCCTCGACGATCCCATCGCCGTCCGGTTGCTTGCGCCGAGGACGATCGCGCGCATCGTACGTTACGGCCGCGACGAACGGGATCGGCGTGTCGATGGACTCCGCGCCCACATCGTGACGCGCAGCCGCTACGCGGAGGACCGGCTGGCCGAGGCCGCTGCGCGAGGAGTGAGACAGTACGTCATCCTCGGCGCCGGCTACGACACCTTCGCCTACCGGCAGCCGCTCTGGGCACGGGAGCTCAAGGTCTTCGAGGTCGATCACCCGGCGAGCCAAGATGCCAAGCGCGACCGATTGACCCGAGCGGGGATCGCCCTCCCGGACAACCTCACTTTCGTCGCGATCGATTTCGAGAAGATGTCGCTCGCCGAGGGGCTTGCCGCCGGCGGGGTCGACCTCGACCAGCCAGCCTTCTTCTCCTGGCTCGGCGTGCTGGTCTATCTGACCGAAGAGGCGATTGACGCCGTCTTCCGGGCCGTGGCGCAGTTCCCGAAGGAGAGCGAGATCGTGCTGACCTTCTCCCCTCCCGATCCCGATGGCGTGGGCAGGGGGCTCGCGACCCGCGTCGCTGCGATGGGAGAGCCCTGGCGCACCCGCCTCGAACCTGAAGCCCTGGTCGAGAAACTCCGGCGATCTGGTTTTGTGGAGGCGGGATTGGCCGATCCGGCCGAACTCACCGAGCGCTACTTCACGGAACGGACCGACGGGCTGCAGGCGCCGAGGCGGGAGCGGCTGGCGTGGGGAAGGAGCTGATGGTCGGTTACTCCGGTACTCCATTGGCGCAGAGGCTCGGATTCAAACCGGGCCATCGCGCCGCGCTGCGGGATGCGCCCCCCGGCTTCGCGCGCACACTCGGCGCCCTGCCGGAGGGGGTCGCGTTTGTGGGAGCCGCCGCCAAACGGATCGATCTGGCGCTCTTCTTTGCGGTGAGTCAGGGAGCGTTGCGGAAATCATTTGCGCGCGAAGCGGCAAGACTTACACCGGCAGGGATGCTCTGGATCGCCTGGCCCAAGCAGGCGGCCAAGGTGGCGACCGACCTGACCGAGACCGTGGTGCGCGAGGTGGGGCTCGCGGCGGGACTGGTCGACGTCAAGGTCTGCGCCATCAACGAAACTTGGTCGGGCCTCAAGTTCGTCCGGCGGCTGAAGGACCGTTGAAGAGGCTCAGGCCATAAGATCGAGTTCCCAGGTCTCCCCCACCAGGCCCTTGCCGAACATCGTGTGAGGCTCCGCCTTCACCCTGATGAATCCGGTCCGTTCGTAGATCCCCCGCGCCGCGTGCAGGACGTCATTGGTCCAGAGGGTGATCTTCCGGTATCCCGCCCTCCGCGCGAAGGCGATGCATTCGTCCACCAGGCGCCGTCCTACGCCGAGGCCGCGGGCGCTCGGTTCGACCAGGAGGAGCCGCAGCTTGGCGACGCGGCGATCCTGGTGGACCAGGAAGATCGAACCGACCTTCTCTCCCTCCCGCTCCGCGATCCAGCATCGATCCCGCTTCGGATCGAACTCCTTCACGTAATGCGCCACCACATCCGCGACCAACGCCTCAAAGCGTTCGTCCCAGCCGTACTCCCGGGCGTAGACCTCACCATGCCGCTGCACCACCCATCCGAGCTCCCCGACTCGCGGACGCCGGAGAGTGACCGGCCGGCGGTCGTCGCCCGCCGGGGCGCCAAGGAGGCGCTCGACCGACCGCAGGGAGACGAGGAGCTGCTCCCGATCAGGGACCGCG
>JBIOIC010000248.1:0-3145 GCA_044449625.1 Gemmatimonadales bacterium
CCCCCGGCTGGCGTCCGCCCGCACAATATTGACAAAACCCCCGGCGCGCCAGAGCTTATCCGGATGCCAGTCGCGGTACCTTCCCAGATTTCGTAAGGTGTCACCCGCCGTTCGGTCCACCCGGGCCGGACGGCTTTTTCCCTTCGACCCCCTTCGGGCCGGAGGACTGTTCCGGAGCCGGCCGGCTCCCCTTTCACTGAGGTCGTCTCGATGGCGAAGGGCACCGTGAAGTGGTTCAATGATGCGAAGGGATTCGGGTTCATCGCGCAGGAGGGCGGCAAGGATGTGTTCGTGCACCACACCGCCATCGTGGCGGAGGGATTCCGGTCGCTCAAGGAGGGCGAGATGGTGGAGTTCGACGTCGTCGAGGGCCCGAAGGGGCTGCAGGCATCGAACGTCCGCAGGGCGAGCTGAATAGGTCGAGGGCCCGGAGCGGGCGGGGGCTCTGGTGCGCTCTCCTGCTCTTCGTGAGCGGGGCCGCCGGTTCCGTTCAGGCGCAAGGAGCGCCGGACAGCACCGGGAGCTACGAATTCATGGGGTTTCGGCCCGGGATGTCGGGCGCCGCGGTCGATACGGCGGCGCGCCTGGCCGGCGCTGACAGCGTCCATTGCGAGCAGAGCCACGCCGATCCGCGATTGACGGAGTGCCGGGCAAGCCTGCCCAACGCCGATGCCGGGCGGACGGTGGATCTCTGGCTCTCCTCCGTGAACGACACCACCAGCATTCTCACGCTCTCCGCGCCGCTTTCCGCCTCGCGGCTCGACCGCTGGCGCGAGTATCTCGAAGGACGGTACGGGACGCCGAGCCTTCGGGTCCGGGGTGCCATCACGATGGCGCAGTGGATCCACGACCGGCGGATGCTCCGCCTGACCTGGCGGGCCCGGGGCCGGAACTTTGAGGCTTCAGTCAGCATGGTCGACGGGCGGGTACTGGATGCGTGGGGGAGTGGAAGAGTGAGAAGTGAAAAATAAGTTGGCCCGGCCCTTCCGTAACCCCATTGGACGGCTACATTTGGGCCGGTCGTCCCACCCCCCTGACCGACCCATATGTTCAAGAATTTGACACCTGCGCCGAGGTTCGGTACGGGATTCCATCCCTGCGCGTCAGGGGAGACCTACGTGACCATCTCGCAGTATGCTTTTCCTCACTCCCGCCCGACATCGCTCTGGCGGCGGGTGCTCCCCATCGTAGTGCTCGCGGCTGCGGCCTGCGGCGGTGGGCATGACCCGATCCGCATCGGTCTGCAAAGCACCTTTGGCGATCCGCTCGGCCTGCCGCTCCGGTACGGGGCGGAGTTGGCCGCGCAGGAGATCAACGCCAAGGGGGGAATCCACGGCCGCCTCATCGAATTCGTCGAAGCGGACGACTACGGCAACTCCGATTCCGCAGTGGCGGCGGCGACCAAATTGGCGCAGTCGGATGTAGTGGCGGTGGTCGGCGGCGCCTTCTCGGGGCCGACGCTCGCGGCCGCCGCGGTCTACAACGATCCCGCGCACCAGGTGATCGAGATCTCGCCCTCGGCGAGTTCACCGGAAGTGACGTTCGCCGGGCCCTGGACCTTCCGGGTCTGCGCCAGTGACCTGGCCCACGCGGCGCGCCTGGCGCAGTTCGTCCGCCAGCAGCTCAATCTGACGCGCGGTGCCGTGCTTTACATGAACAATCAGTACGGGCGCGGCTTCCGGCAGGTGTTCGCGGCGGAGTTCCGCCGCCTGGGCGGGCAGGTCATCTACAATGACCCCTACATGCCGGACCGCCCGCAGGACACCGGACCGTATTTCGACCAGATCAAGCAGAACGGCCAGATCCAGTTCCTCCTCGGCGCCAGCTACGAGACCGATGGAGCGGAGCTGCTGCGTCAGGCGCGTAAGCGCGGCATCACCATTCCTCTGCTCGGCGGCGACGGGCTCGAAGGACTGGAGCGCGAAGGGGCGATCGCCGACGGGTCATACCAGACGGCCGCCTATCTTCCCGCGCTCAACACCCCCGAGAATCAGGCCTTTCTCCAGCGGTACCATCAGGCCTTTCCGACCGTGCGACCGGCCAATCAGACGGCGGTGGCCACCTATGACATCGTCCGGATGCTGGCGCAGCTGATCGGGGATGTGGGGACGAGCCGCAAGGCGCTCCGGGCGGCGCTGGCCGAGGTGGGCTCCAAACGCCCGGTCTTCCAGGGCGTGACCGGGCCGATCCAGTTCGATTCCAATGGTGACGTGCCGACGAAGAAGGTGCTCATCGCGGTGGCGCGCGGCAGCGCGGTCCACCTGCTGGAGGGAGAATGAAAGTCTTGCGCAGCCTCAAGTGGATTGTCGGGCTCGGAATGGGCGTGATCATCGTCCTGAGCCTGATCAGCGGGGTGTTCAGCATCACCGCGCTGAGCCGGATCCGCACCGAGATCGAGAGCGGATTGAGCGCGCTCATCGAGACCAACCGGCTGGGGGATGATCTGGTCTCCTCGGCCCTGGCCGAGGTGCGGGCGGCCGAGCAGTACCTCATGAACCCTTCTCCCCAGGTCCAGCAGGACTTTCAGGCCAGCGGCGATTCCGCCAACGCGCTGCTCGGCCAATTCCGCCGGCTCTCCTCGCTCTCGACCGACGATCGTTTCACTCTCAACGAGATCGCCAGCTCCCAGGCACAGTTCGAGGTGGACTACTCGCTGGCGCACGCGCTGGCCGATCTTGGTCGCGCGGCTGATGCGCGCACCTTGGCCGACAAGGCCGGCGGTCCTGCCGACACCCTCGTGGCGGATGTCCGCCGCCTGACGACGAGTCAGACGAATGTCGCGCTCGACCGGTCCACCGTGCTCCGCGCCGATGCGCAGCGGTGGGTGCGCATCGTCGCCGTCATCCTGCTCATCGTCATCATTGCCGGCATCGGGATCGGGCAGTACACCGTGCGGCAGGTGAGCGGCCCGCTCGGCCGTCTGGTGGGTGCGGCGGAACGGTTTGGCCAGGGCGATCTCCGGCCGTTCCAGCTGGGCCAGATGCCGCTGGAACTGGCGCGCCTTGCCTCCGCCATGGACGAGATGGGAGCCCGGCTGCGCCAGATGATGAGCGCCGTGGTCAAGGAATCGCAGGTCATCTCCGCCAGCGCGAGCGATTTCTCCGCCATGAGCGAGCAACTGGCCGCCTCCAGCGGCGAGATCTCG
>JBIOIC010000249.1:0-3128 GCA_044449625.1 Gemmatimonadales bacterium
CAGACCCCGCGTCCGGCGGCGACCGCGTCGCGGACGGCGGTGATGAAGTCGAACTCGTTGCCGACGGCGCGCGCGGTGGTGACTCCGGCGGCAAGGTAGATCGGGCCCCACTCCACCTGCTCATAGTGCGCGTGCATGTCCCAGAGCCCGGGGAGCACGCTCTTGCCGCGCCCATCGACGACCGCCACGCCGCGCGGGACCCGGACGTGCGCGCCCACAGCGGCGATCCGGCCCTTCCGCACCAGGACGGTCCCGTTCGGGATCGCCGGAGCGCCGGTCGCGTCGATGATGGTGGCGCCGACGATGGCGAAGTCCCCGGTTCCGCCGACGGCGCTCCGGGTCCGCTCCACCAGTCCCGCCGCCGCGTCCTCGGCCGCACGATGCACGAAGAAGCCGAGGCTCGGCTCCCACCCGTCCCGCAGCGCTTCGAAGTGATCGAACTCGGCGTCGATGGTGACCGCGGCGATGAGGCGTCCGTCGGCGTCGGTCCACACCGTCTCCCGTCCCCAGATCAGCCCGTCGATGGCGTAGCGGAGCAGTGCCGCGGGTCCGGTGCTTGTGGTGACGGTGTCGGCTCCGCGTTCGGTGATGTGGATCCACGCTTCGGGGTAGGTGCGGAGCGAATCGGGTCGGCCGTGGTCGCGCCAGTAGCGGATCAGTTCCTGTTGGCCGACGGCCGGCGCGTACCCTCCGATGGCGAACCAGACCCGCGGCGCGGCCACGGTCCGGACGGCACTGTCCACCCGGACCCGGAGGGAATCGCCGACGCGTTCGAGGGAGGCATCGATCGTCGAGAATCGGGAGATGCTCCCGCGGATGGTGAAGGCGGTCGGGGCCTGATCGCCGCCGAGGGCGAGTGTTGTCACCAGCGGGACCTTGCGGCCACGGTCGGTGAAGGCGAACGAATCGGTGATGACCCGCCCGGTCCCCTCGGCTGCGACAGTGTATCGCTCCCGGCCGATCGGCTGCATGAACTTGTGGAGGACGAAGACGCCGCTGTCGGCGGGGGCGAAGCTCTGCGCCTGCGCCGGCGCGGCGGCAACGAGGGTCAGCGTCAGCAGGAATCGGGAGGTCATGGTGCGGGCCTCTTCAAGAGCGGCGGGGAACGAATGGGATGGGACGCACGAGATAGACGTTGACCGGCTCCGGAAAGTTTACCGCACGGGACGGAGGGCGGCGAGAGTGGCGGTCCAGGCCGCGTCGTGGGAGGCCGGGGCCTGGCAACTTTCCCCGCGGCAGGCGTAGGCGCGAGGCGCGGTGCCATCGACCATCGCCCGGAGGGCGGGGGGGAGTCGATCCGATCCCTCGGGTCCGAAGAGACGACGCACCACCCGGCGCGGGATGAACGAGGCGAGCGCGCGCCGATGCATCTGCTCCGCCACCGGATCTCCCGCGGCGCCGACAATGACCAAGTGGGTGACGGGGAGCACCGCCCATCCGAGGGCCAGGACGAAGGTGGTGCCGAAGACGCCGAGCGCGGGGGCGCCGCCGCCGAAGGTGCGGATCAGTTCGAGGTGGCGCTCGCGCCAGGCCGAGGAGTCGAGGAGCGCCGCCAACCGGGCACAGTTGAGGGCCGCGACGGCGTTGGGTGAAGGGGTCGGAGAATCCTGGATCGGCTTGATCCGTTCGGGGAGGAGCCCCTCGCCGCCGCGATCGCGCGCGGTGTCAAAGAGCCCGCCATCGGTCTCGTCGCGATAGTCCCGCCAGACCCGTTCCATCAGCGCCGCCGCCCAGGAGAGCCATGTCTCGTTCCCGGTCGCCTCGTAGGCGTCGAGCGCGGCGGCCGCGACCTGGACCTGATCGTCGAGGAGGCCGCCGCGCCCCCCCGGCGTGTGGGTCGCCTCATCGAGCGCGGCGTTCTCTCGACGGATCCGTTGGAGGGTGCGGAGCGCGTGCTCCCGCGCCCAGGCGTCGTTCAGCTGTGTCCCCGCCCGGAGCAGCGCCGAGGCGAGCATCCCGTTCCAGTTGGCGTAGCGGGTCCGGTCGATGAAGGGAGCGACGCGATTGCGCCGCGCCGCCTTCAGCTTCTCCTGCGCCATCGCCAGGACATTGCCGATCTCCGGCTCCGATCTTCCGAGGCGGTGCACGATCGCCGCCACGCTCTCGGCGATCCAGAGGACGTTCTTTCCCGGATTGTGGTGCATCTCCCCCGCGGTGCCGATATCGTAGTGCGCCGCGGCGACCTCGAACTCCTCCTCCGTCAG
This sequence comes from Gemmatimonadales bacterium, assembly GCA_044449625.1. Lineage (GTDB taxonomy): Bacteria > Gemmatimonadota > Gemmatimonadetes > Gemmatimonadales > GWC2-71-9 > CAMLHU01. The sequence goes on from JBIOIC010000249.1 coordinate 2,205, forward strand.
CACCGCCCGCGCCTCGTCGGCGGTCCAGGTGAAGTAGTCGCCGTCGTCCTCCAACCCCACATCGGCGTCCTGGCTCGCGCCGTAGCCGCCCTCCGGATCAGCCAGGACCTCCTTCACCCACCGGATCACGCCGAGCGCCACCTCGGCGTACTCGGCGGGGCCGAATGCGGCGTGGCCTTCGAGGTAGGCCTTGAGGAGCTCGGCGTTGTCGTAGGCCATTTTCTCGAAATGGGGGACGATCCATTCGGCGTCGACGCTGTAGCGATGGAAGCCGCCGCCAAGCTGATCGTGGAAGCCGCCGCGGGCCATTCCCTGCAGGGTGCGCTCCGTCATCGTGCGACGGTCGTCGCCGCCGAGCTCATACCAGCGATCGAGGAGGAAGGCGATTGCGGCGGGGTGAGGAAACTTGGGACTCGATCCGAAACCGCCGTGGCGCGGATCGAAGTGCCGAGCGAGCTCCAACTCCGCCTGATCGAGGAGGGCGAGGGAGGGTTCGCCGGGGGCGGAGTGGGCCAGCGATTCGGCGAGAACGCGGCGGATCGCGACCGCCTGCGCGGCGATGCGGTCTTTCTCCTCCCGGTAGACTCGCGCCATCTCCGTCAGCACAGTGCGGAAGGGGGGCCGGCCGTGGCGTCCGTCGGGGGGGAAATAGGTGCCGCCGTAAAAGACCTCACCCGCCCCGTTCAGGAAGGCGGTGAGAGGCCACCCGCCTTGACCGGTGATCGCCTGTACAGCGCGCTGGTAGCGAGCGTCTACGTCGGGGCGTTCGTCCCGGTCGACCTTGATGCAGATGAACTCGGCGTTCAGGAGCTCGGCGAGGGAGGGATCCTCATAGCTCTCGCCATCCATTACGTGGCACCAGTGGCACCAGACCGCGCCGATGTCGAGGAGGATCGGCCGGCCGCTCTCCCGCGCCGCCGCGAA
>JBIOIC010000250.1:0-3126 GCA_044449625.1 Gemmatimonadales bacterium
AACCGTCCGTATGAAGCGGTCTATATCTTCGATGCTGCCCTCGAAGAGGCCGCCATCAATGAGCGCCTCGCGCGCTTCCACGCCCTCATCCAGTTGCCCGGTGCCGAGGCCCCCCAGATCAATCATTGGGGCAAGCGCACCTTGGCCTACCCCGTCAAGAAGCACGAATCGGGCTACTACGTCGTCGCCAAGTTCGAGACCGCCACCACGGCGCTCCCGGAGTTCGAGCGCGCCGTCAAACTGGACGAGAGCGTGCTCCGTTTCCTGGTGGTCGCCAATGACGGCGCCCAGCCGGTGCCGGTGACGGCCGGCAAGTCCGACGATGAGGATGACGAATAATGCGCCGCCCCCAGAAGACCTGCGCCATCTGCGAATCGGGCGTCCGGATCGTGGATTACAAGGATGAGCGGACCCTCTCCCGGTTCCTGACCGAGCGCGGCAAGATCCTGCCGAGCCGGCTTTCGGGGACCTGCGCCCGGCATCAGCGTCAGTTGGCCACGGCGATCAAGCGGGCCCGTCAGTTGGCGCTCATCCCGTACATCAAGGGCCATACGGCCTGAGCGCTCCGGCCGCGTCGGCGCCCTCCCCCCGCCGGGTCACGCTCGGGGCGGCGCTCGCCCTCGCGGGATACCTGCTGGTCGCGCCGTGGGGATTTTTCCTGGTCCCGCTCACGGCGCTCCTGATCGCCTCCCGCCCCCGCCGTCCCCTCGAGTGGTGGTGGGTGGTCATCGGCGGTACCTGGTCGGTGCTCTGGTGGACCTCCCCCGACGGGCTCGCCGTGCAGGCGATGAAGGCCTGGGGTGCGCTGCTCGTCGGCGCCTTCCTGATACTGGCATTGGGGCGACGGCGCCCCGCCGGTCAGGCGGCGCTCTGGGCCGCGGTGGCGGCATCCATCGCCTTCGTCCCTCTGCTCGGCCGCTTCGGGCTCGACTTCCGCACCCTCGAGCTCGCGACGGCCCGCGACATGTGGGACTCCTATCGAGCGGTGCTCGATGGGACCGCGGGGCTCTGGTCTCCCGCGATCCGCTCCCGGGTCATGGCGATGGCCGATACGGTCGGCGGTCTGGCCCAGCTCGCCCCGGCGGGGTGCTTCCTCGGCGGCGCGCTCGGGCTCTCCTTCGCCTGGCGCTGGTACCACCGGATCGCGACCGGCCCGATCGGGGCTCCGCTCCCCCCGTTTGAAGCCTTCCGCTTCTCGGACCATCTGGTCTGGGTCCTGGTCGCAGCACTCGGAGCCGTGCTGGCGCAGGCGGGTGGATTCCTGCTCCCGGGCAGCGGCCCGGCCAATGTCCTGCTGGTGATGGGCACGCTCTACCTGCTCCGCGGACTGGCGGTGGCGTGGCCGGTCATCCGGTCTATTCCCTTCGTGGAACGGCTGGCCCTGACGCTGATCCTGGTCCTGCTCGCTCTTTTCTCCCTGTCGGCGCTCTTCGGGCTCGGGCTCGCCGACACCTGGATCGATTTCCGGCGCCGCCGCGCGGCGCGCGCCCAAGGAGGCTGACGATGGAAGTGATTCTCCGCGAGGACGTGAAGTCCCTCGGCAAGGCGGGTGACCTGGTCAAGGTGAAGCCGGGCTATGCCCGGAACTTCCTCCTCCCCCGCGGCCTCGCCTACGAAGCGACCGCCGGCAACAAGCAGCGGATCGCCGCCGAGACCAAGGCGCGCACCACCCGGCTCGCGGCCGAGAAGTCCGGGGCGGACACGCTCGCCGCCGCGCTCCACGCGCTCAACGTGGTAATCACCGGCAAGGCGGGTGACGAAGGCCGGCTCTTCGGCTCCATCACCTCGCACGACATCGCCGACGCGCTGGCCGCCCTCGGCCACAGCATCGACAAGCGCAAGATCGAACTCGGACATCCGATCAAGACCCTGGGCGATCACATCGTCCCGCTCAGACTGCACCCCGAGGTGATCGCGGAGATCCGGGTCTCGGTGGTTCAGGGCTGAGCGCTCCGTGGCGATCCGATACGTCGACGGGCCCCGCCTCGCGCGGGCGCTCTACGCCGCCGCCGACTGGGTGGCCGGCCGGCGCGAGGAGATCAACCGGATCAACGTCTTCCCCGTCCCCGACGGGGACACCGGCACCAACTTCAGCCTGACGCTGCGCACCGTCGCCGACGCCCTCCGGGCGCGCGGCGACGCGACGCTTCCCGAGACCGTCCAGGCGATCTCCCGTGGCGCTGTCCTCGGCGCCCGCGGCAACTCGGGGATGATGCTGGCCCACTTCCTCCTCGGCTTTGCCGAAAAGTCGGGGACACGACAGACTCTTTCCACCGTCGAACTCGCCGAGTGCCTGGAGGCCGGGGCCGCGCATCTCGAGGTCTCGCTCGATGAGCCCCGTGAAGGGACCCTCCTCACCGTCGTCCGCGAAGCGGGCCGCGCCGCCGTCCGCGCCGCCGCCACCACCGACGATTTTCTGGTCTTCATGCGCCGCACCCTGGCCGAGGGGGAAGCGTCGCTCGCCCGCACGCCCGAGCTCCTCGCCGTGCTCCGCGAGGCCGGCGTGGTCGATGCCGGCGCCAAGGGCTTCGTCCTGATGGTCGAGGGGGTGGTCCGGCTGATCCAGGGCGACCCGATCCTCGCCGCCGACTTCACCGCCGCCAGCGAGGAGAGTCTCACCCCCGCCGCCCACGCCGCCGTCGCCGCCGAGCGCGACTTCCAGTTCTGCACCGAGTTCATGGTCCGGGGCGAACAGCTCCCCGCCACCAACGAGGTGCGGACGATCATGCGGCAGTTCGGCGGTTCGATCGTCGTCATCGCGGCCGGCGGGCTCCTCAAGGTCCATGTGCACACCGATACCCCCGAAGCCGTCTTTACCTGCGCGGCCCGCTGGGGAACGGTCGACTACACCAAGGCCGAGGATATGCGGGCGCAGCACCGAAAGCTGGCGCACAGCGAGGTGCGTCCGGTCGCCGTGATCGCCGACAGCTCCGCCGATCTCCCCGACGCGATCCTCGACCGGCATCACATCGCGCTGGTGCCGCTGCAGGTGATGTTCGGCGACCGGACCTTCAAGGATCGGGTGGAGCTGAAGCCGGAGGAGTTCTATCGGCGCCTGCGGGAGAGCCGGACCCTGCCGACCACAAGCCAGCCCGCTCCGGCCGACTTCGTCCAGGCCTTCAGGGA
>JBIOIC010000251.1:0-3122 GCA_044449625.1 Gemmatimonadales bacterium
CCACCACCCCCCGCTCCACCACCAGCTCAACCCGCCTTTCTTGCCAACGGTCAGAGGCGTCCGCCGGTCGACAGCGCCTTCATCAAGCTGCTGGCCACCCGGCCGCCGGTCACCGACAAGCTGGTGCTCCGCGTCGGCGTGCCACTCAAACCCGCGACCAAGTATTTCATCGAACTCAAAGGAATCCGGAACTTGAACGGCATCGCGGGCACCGCCGCCGGTGGGGTCGAGGTTCCGAAGCCTCCGCCGCCACCCAAGGTGACCCCGACGGATTCGACGAAGAAGACGGCGGGTGATTCGGCCAAAGCGGCTCGCGATTCGGCCGGCACCCAGGTCGACTCTCTCAAGGCCAAGCGCCGGCTTGAATTCGGCCGTCCACCGCGGGACTCGACCAGGCCGTGACCGACCCCCGCCGTCAGCTTCCCAGCGTGGACCGACTGCTGCACGAACCGGCGGTGGCGGCATTGCTCGATACCGTCTCCCGCAATGCCGTCGTCGCGGCAGCGCGCGAGGTGCTCGAGGCCGCGCGCCGTCGCGCCGGTCCCCCGGCCGATTGGGCGGCCGAGATCCGCGAACGGCTGATCGAACGGGAGACCCCGTCGCTGCAAGGGGTCCTGAACGCGACCGGCGTCGTGCTCCACACCAACTTGGGCCGAGCGCCGCTCGCTGAGGCGGCGCAGAACGCCGTCGCCGGTGTGGCCGGGGGTTACTCCACCCTCGAGTTCGATCTCCCGACGGGGATCCGCGGCCATCGCGCCGATCATTGCCGCCAGCTCCTGGCCGAATTGACCGGTGCCACCGACGCGCTGGTGGTGAACAACGCCGCCGGCGCCCTGGTGCTCGCGTTACAGGCGCACGCCCGCGGGCGCGAGGTCATCATCTCCCGCGGTGAGCTGATCGAGATCGGCGGCTCCTTCCGGATCCCCGAGATTCTGGAGACGAGCGGTGCTCGGCTTCGAGAGGTGGGGACCACCAACCGGACCCATCTCCGCGACTACGAGGAGGCGATCGGTCCTGAGACCGGCGCCATCCTGATCGTGCATCGCTCCAACTTCGAACAGAACGGCTTCGTCACCTCCCCCCTCCCCGCCGATCTCGTCGCCCTGGCGCACGCGCACGATCTTCCCTGCATCCACGACATCGGAAGCGGGCTCCTCGCCGACCTCTCCCCCTGGGGCCTGGACACCGAACCCGGCATCCGTGAATCGGTGGCGACCGGCGCCGACCTTGTCATCTGGAGCGGCGACAAGCTCCTCGGCGGACCGCAGGCAGGATGTCTCGCCGGTGCGGCATCGGCGGTGCGCCGTTGCCGAGAGCACCCGATGGCGCGAGCGCTCCGGGCCGACAAGCTGACACTGGCGGCCTTGGAAGCAACGCTCCGGCTCTATCAGGATCCCGCCCGCGCTCGGCGCGAGATCCCGCTCCTCGCGATGCTCACGCTCTCACCTGAGATGCTTGAAGAACGCGCAGAACGCCTCCGTGACCTCTGCCCCGCTTCCCTGAAGCCGGAGCTGCTCCCCGGTTCCTCGGCGGTCGGCGGCGGGAGCTTCCCCAATGCGGAACTCCCGACCACCCTCGTCTCGCTCAATCCCGGTCCGCTCGGCGCTGACGGCCTCGCCCTCCGGCTCCGGCTCGGCCGTCCACCGGTGATCGCGCGGGTGAAGGAGGGACGGGTGCTCCTCGATCCGCGCACCCTCCCCGAGGCGGCGCTCGCTGATGTCGGCGCCGCGCTCCGCCGGGCGATCGAGGATGCCGAGTGATCGGATCGGTGCCTCGGCCGTTCCTTACGGCGGAGTGGCGTTGGCTGGCGCTCTTGCAGTATGAGGTCCCCGATCGTCTCGTCGCTCCACTGGTACCGCGCGGCACAGAACTCGACCGCTGGAATGGCCGGACCCTCGTGAGCCTGGTGGGCTTTCGATTCCTCGATACCCGGGTGCTCGGCCTCCCCATCCCGTTCCATCGCCACTTCAGCGAAGTGAATCTCCGGTTCTATGTCCGCCGTCGCGCCGAGGAGGGGTGGCGCCGCGCCGTCGTCTTCATCCGCGAGGTCGTCCCCCGCCCTCTCATCGCGGCGGTCGCTCGGCTGGCGTACAACGAGCCCTACCGGGCCCGGCCGATGCGGCACTCCGTCACGATGGATGAGACCGGGGGAGAGGTCAGCTACGAATGGCGAGAGGCCGGGCAGTGGCATCGGATCGCGGCCAGCACCACCGGACTTCCGGCACCGTTGGCCGAAGGTGGCGAGGCGCAGTTCGTCGCCGAGCACTACTGGGGATACACCGCGCAGCGTGATGGCGGTACGATCGAGTACCGGGTGACGCATCCAGCCTGGCGGATCTGGCAGACGCGGAGCGCGTCGTTCGAGGGTGATGCGTCCGCCAACTACGGTCCCGCTCTTGGCGAGGCACTCTCGGGTGCGCCCGTCTCGGCCTTTGTGGCCGAGGGTTCGGCTGTTCAAGTCTTTTCGGGACAGCGGCTCTCGCTGCCGCAGCCCAAGTAGATTCCCTCGATGCCTCCGCCTCTGCGCCCCTCCGTCTCTGCGGCCGTCTTCCTCGACCGCGACGGCACCATCATCGAGGACACCGGGTATGCCAACGATCCGGCGGCGGTTCGGCTCATCCCCGGCGCCGGCGAGGCGGTGGCGCGGATCAACGCCGCCGGGTTCCTCGCCATCGTGGCGACCAATCAATCGGGGATCGCGCGCGGGATCATCACACTGGCCCAGTACCAGGCCGTCGAGGCCCGAACCGACGAGCTCCTCGCGGCGCGCGGGGGCCGCCTCGACGGACACTTCTTCTGTCCCCATCACCCCGATGTCGACGGCCCCTGTGAATGCCGGAAACCGGGGACCAAGCTCTATCGCGATGCGGACGCGAAGTTCGGCATCGATTTCACCCGGAGCTGGTGGATCGGCGACCGGATGCGCGACATCGAGCCCGCCAAGACACTCGGCGGCCGGGGGATCCTGGTCCTGACCGGACTGGGCGAGCAGGATGAGGCGGCGGCGCGCGCGGTGGGGTTCGAGGTGGCAAAAGATCTGGGACCCGCGGTTCGTTTGATACTCGATGGTGAGTCCCGGCGCACACCCAAACCCCCACACCCTGAAACGGAGAGGGGGAACG
>JBIOIC010000252.1:0-3118 GCA_044449625.1 Gemmatimonadales bacterium
GGCGCTCCTCGCCGATCCCAAGGAGCGCTCCGAGCACCTGATGCTCCTCGATCTGGGGCGGAACGATGTCGGGCGGGTCGCCGCGTACGGCTCGGTGCGGGTCACCACGCAGATGGTGGTGGAGCGGTACTCGCACGTCATGCATATCGTGAGCGAGGTGCGGGGAACGCTCCGGGCCGGGGTCGATGCACTGGGAGCGCTCCGCGCCGCCTTCCCGGCGGGGACCGTCAGCGGGGCGCCCAAGGTCCGGGCGATGGAGATCATCGATGAGTTGGAGCCGACCCGGCGCGGGCCGTACGCTGGTGCCGTGGGCTATATCGGCTGGGGGGCGCGGAGCCTGGATACCGCGATCGCCATCCGGACCTGCGTGATGCGCGGGGGGCGGGCCTGGATCCAGGCCGGGGCCGGGATCGTGGCCGACTCCGACCCTGCCACCGAGTTCCGGGAGACGGAGGCCAAGGCGCGCGGGGTGCTCGCCGCCCTGGCCCTCGCGGCCCGGAACCGCGATTAGCGCCGGTCGCCGGTCGCCGGTATATTTACCGCCCCGATGACCACCTACCGACTCGTCGCCGTCACGTCCGACCAGAGCTTCGATTGCCCCCCGGGCCGCGTCCTGGTCCTGGGCCGGGCCACGGGCAACGACTTTACCGTCCCCGACCCGACCATCTCGCGTCGGCACGCCGAGATCGAGTCGCTGGACGCGGGGTTGAAGATCAAGGACCTCGGCAGCTCCAACGGAACATTCATCAACGGCGCGAAGATCACCGAGCAGATGGCCACGCTGAAGGACACCGTCACCTTCGGGAAGGTGACCTTCGCCGTGCATTCCGTGGCCGCGGTGCCGGCCTCGGCCTCACAGCCTTCACCCGCTTCTCCGATGCCGGGGGGCACGATCGTCCGCCCGGTGGCGAGCATCAGCGGCGGCGGACCCGCTCTCGCCAACCCTGACGGCTCTCCGTCCAAGGTCGGCCTCCTCCGCATCCAGGGGACCAGCACCCAGGAGCGGCAGGCCCGGAAACTCTCGCTCCTCCTTGACATCGCCCAGAAGCTTTCGGGCCAGCTCGACCTCGACAAGCTCCTCGGCTCGGTCGCGGACATGACCTTCGAGGTCCTGGCGGTCGACCGGGTTTCGATCCTGCTCCGCAACGAGGTTACCGGCGAGCTCAACTCCCGGGTGGCCCGCAGCCGCCTGGGCGATGCGTCGAGCCACGCGGTGCCGCGGTCCATCGCCAACAAGGCGGTGGAGGAGAAGGTGGCCATCCTCACCGACAACGCCGCCGCCGACACCCGCTTCAAGGGCCAGTCGATCGTACTCCAGAGCGTACGGAGCGCGATGTGCAGCCCGCTCATGGACTCGAAGGACAATGCGGTGGGCCTGCTCTACGTCGACAACATGACGGCGACGAACTCCTTCAGCGACGAAGACCTGCAGTTCCTGGTGGCTTTCAGTAACCTCGCCTCGATCGGCGTGCGCAACGTGCGTTTTGCCGAGCAGATCCAGCGCGAAGCGATGGTCCGATCGAACTTCGAGCGGTATTTCGCGCCCAACGTGGCGGCCGAGATCGCCCAGCAGGCCGATGCGGTCAAGCTGGGCGGCGAGAAGCGCGCGGTTACCGTGATGTTCACCGACATCCGCGGCTTCACCCCGATGTCGGAGGCGATGACCCCCGACGCGATCGCCCAGCTGCTCTCGGACTACTTCACCGAGATGGTGGACATCATCTTCGAGTTCGGCGGGACGCTCGACAAGTTCATCGGCGACGCGATCATGGCGCTCTGGGGCGCACCGATCGCCCACCCCGACGATCCCGACCGGGCGGTCCAGGCGGCGGTCGCGATGCAGCGGGCGATGTCCGAATTGAATGAGCGGTTGAAGAAGGAAGGGCGCCCCCGGATCGGGGTCGGGATCGGGATCAACCACGGCGAGGTCTTCGCGGGGAACATCGGGAGCCACCGCCGTCTGGAGTACACCGTCATCGGCGATGCGGTGAACACCGCGAGCCGGCTCTGCTCCAAGGCCGCCGGCGGCGAGATCCTCATCTCCCAGATCCTTTTCGACAAGCTGGCCGAGAAGCCGCCGGTTGACAAGCTGGAACCGCTCGAATTGAAGGGGAAGGCGCAGGCGGTGCCGGTGCTGCGGGTGAAGGCCTAACAGTCGAGAAACGAGAAGGGAGAAAGGAGAAGGGGGAAGAGAGAGGGTGATAGGACTCGAGCCGAAATCTCCGTTTCTCCCTTCTCCTTTCCCCTTTTTTCTCCCTTCTCCTTTCTCCTGTCACCTCCCAAACCGATACTCCCACCCCGCCTCCACCAGCAATTTGAGCACCAACCGCACCGGCAGTCCCATCACCCCGAAGAAGTCCCCCTCCACCCGCTCCACCAGCGCCGCACCATACCCTTGGATCCCGTAGGCCCCCGCCTTGTCGCGGGACTCTCCGGTCGCGACGTAGGCCCCGAGATACGCCTCATCGGCTGCGCGGAAGGTCACCGCCGTCACATCGGTGGCCTCGTACAGCTTTCCCTTCGCCACCAGCGCCACCGACGTGATCACCTCGTGGGTGCGCCCTTGCAGGAGCGTGAGCATCCGCACGGCGTCGGCGTCATCGACCGGTTTCTCCAGCAAATGCTCATCGAGCACGACGATGGTATCCGCGCCGAGGACGAACTCCCCGATCCCGGCCTGGGCCTTCTCCCGGGCCAGCCGCCGCGAATACGCCAACGGCGCCTCCCGCGGGAGCGGCACCTCGTAGATGTCGCTCGGCTGCACGAGGATGGGGAGGCCGAGCATCTCGAGAAGCTGCTTGCGGCGGGGGGACTGGGAGGCAAGGACGAGTACCTGCTTCACGCGGAGCGCTCCAGGATGAGCGTGACGGGGCCGTCGTTATGGATCTCCAGTTGCATCATCGCGCCGAACTCTCCAGTCTCAACCGCGAGCCCGCGGGCCCCGAGCCGGGCCACGAAGTCGCGATAGAGCGGTTCCGCCACCTCCGGGCGTGCGGCGTCGATGAACGACGGGCGCCGCCCCTTGGCCGCATCGCCATAGAGGGTGAATTGGGAGACCACCAGAAGCCCTCCTTCCACCTCGGCGAGCCCCAGGTTCATTTTCCCCTCGGCGTCGCCA
>JBIOIC010000253.1:0-3092 GCA_044449625.1 Gemmatimonadales bacterium
GATCGAGATCGAGCGCATCGAACGCCGCGGCCAGCACGCCGATCTGATGCTGGCTCACCTCGCGGAGGAGCGCCGGAGTGAGCCGCTGCCCGTCGAAGAAGTCGAACACCGCGGCCGCCCGATAGTGACTGGTCGGGTCGTAGGTCGATCCCGCGAAGCGGTCGCCTCCTTCGCCGTACGCCACCCCGCCTTCCACCCGCCGCTCGGCGAGCGCGGTGAACTCGCTGTACCAGCCGGTCACCACCGGTCGCAGGTCACAGGTCGCAGGTATCCGGAGAAAGCAGTTCCCTTCGCCCAGCTGGCAGTACTTGTATCCGCCGCCGATCACGAAGGCGTCGAGCAGCCCTTCGTCGGCCAGCGAAAAGGGAACGACGTTGAGGGCGTGGTACGCATCCACCAGCAGTTCAGCGCCATGCCGCCGGCACCGCTCGGCGACTTGGCCGAGCCCGCGCGCGATGCGGCCGGTGTCGAAGAAGACGGCGGAGACGAGGACCAGTGCGGTACGATCATCCACGGCGCGCGCCAGCCGATCCGCCAGCGTCTCGACCGGCCTCTCGGCGACGCGGACGATTTCGATCCCTTCTTCGGCCAGGCGATCGAGCTGTCGGCGGATGGTGTGGAACTCGCCATCCGTCGTGACGAGCCGAGGGCGGGTACGGAGCGGGAGAGCGGAGAGGAGCCGTATCAGAAGATCGTGGGTGTTCTGGGCGAGTGCGATGCCTCCTCCCGCATCTCCCAGCAGCCGCGCAAAGCCCCCCTTGACCCGTTCCGCTTTGGCAAAGGCGTGCTCCCATTTGTCGTCAACGTAGCGCGCGGCGTCGAGCCACGCTGCCGCCTGGGCGTCCAACCCCGCATCGGGCCACGCCTGGTGCGAGTGGCCGGTGAGGAGGAGCCGCTCGGCGACGCCGAACCGCGAGTAGCGGGGCGCGAGCGCATTGGGTGAGGCGTAGAGCGAGGCGGGATCCATCGTTACAGCTCGGTGCGGATGGCCCAGAGGTCGGGAAAGAGGGGCTGGTCGAGCGTCGTCTTCAGATAGTCCGCCCCCGCGCTCCCGCCGGTGCCTTGCCGGGTGCCGATGGTGCGCTGGACCATCTTCACGTGGCGGTAGCGCCACTCCATCAGTCCCTCATCGAGATCGACCAGCCGTTCGCAGAGCGCGGCGAGATCGGGCTTGGTTCGATACACCTCGACCAGCGCGCGCCGGAGAGGTTCCGAGGGCTCGACGCGCTTCGTCACATCGCGGGCGAGATCGGCCGCGGGAACGGGGACGCCGTTCTGCACGAGGTGGCGGAGGAACGCGTCCCAGAGCGTGCTGGCAGCGAGGCGTCGTTCCAGCCGCAGACGGGCGGGACTTCCCGCCGGGTAACGATCGAGCGCCTTCGGGTTCTTCAGGCCGAGGACGAACTCGAGTTCGCGGAACTGGAAGGACTGAAAGCCGCTCCCCGCGTCGAGCCGGTCGCGGAAGGAGAGGAACTCAAGCGGAGTCATCGTCTCGAGGATGTCGAGCTGGCTCACCATCACCTTGAGGATGGTGAGGATCCGCTTGAAGGTGTGCTGGGCGCGGTGACCGTCATTCCGGCCGAGGAGGCGCTCGAGGTGATCGAGTTCGTGCAGGACCTGCTTGAACCAGAGTTCGTAGACCTGGTGGATCACGATGAAGAGGGTCTCGTCGTGCTCGGGCCCGTCGGAGAGCGGGCGCTGCAGCTGGAGCAGCTCGTCGATCTTCAGGTATTCGGTGTAGGTCGGCATGGGCGGGTCTCGGCGCGGGCCGCGGGAATGCCACCGTCGCCGCACCGTAGCGCGCGCGGAGGAGGGCCGGAAGGCGCGGGGACGGCGGGCGGGAATTGGCATTTCTTCACGGGCCCTGTCATACTCCGTTCGGACACCGACCGGCGGTCGATATCGACAGTGCGGGAGACGGGCGATGAATCGGAGTGGGAGCATATTCGCCTTGATGGCGCTGGCCGCCGCGGCCTCCTTGGCCGGGGCGGTCCCGGCGGCGGCGCAGGCGATCACGGGCACGGTGACCAGCGGAACGAAGGCCATCGTCGGTGCAACGGTGCAGCTTGGCGAGATCGACCGGGCGGTGCGCACCGGCAGGCACGGAGAGTTCGCCTTCCGCGACCTCCCGAAGGGAACGTATCACCTCTTCGTGAGCGCCATCGGCTTCGCCACGGCGAGCCGGCCGGTCACCGTCGCCGGAGATACCACGACGCTCACTTTCGAGCTTACGCCATCGGCCATCCGGGTGAACGACGTCGTCGTCTCCGCCACTCCCGACGCGCGCGCCAGCGACGATCAGTACCAGTCGGTCTCATCCAGGTCATTTCTCGACCTGCAGGACAGTCCGGGGGCAAGCTTCGCCGAGAAGATATCCGACCTTCCCGGCGTGACGGTGCGCGGCAACGGGTCGGCGCCGACCCGGCCTATCCTCCGCGGCCTCGGTGACAACGAGGTGCTGGTGCTGGAGAACGGACTGCGCGTCGGTGACATCGCGACCTACGATCCCGCCCACGCCACGCCGATCGAAGCGATCGGAATTTCGCGGGTCGATGTCGTGCGGGGGCCGGCGGCCATCTTGTATGGCCCCAACACCATCGGCGGACTGGTCAACGTCATCACCGACCTGGTCCCGACGGTGGCGGACCATCCCATCTCGGGGACGACGGCACTGGAGGGAAACAGCGTCAGCGATCAGTATGCCGGTGCCGTCAACACCACTTACAGCACCAGGCACAGCGCCTTCAAGCTCTCGGCCGGCGGCGTGCACGGCAGTGATATCCGCATTCCGGCCGGCCGCTACACCGATCCGGGGACCGGAGGCTCGTTTGAGCTCGACCGGATGCCGCAGACCTTCGACCGCAGCTCGGAGGTGGGTGCCGGGTATGCCCTCGAAGGCTCCCGGGGAATGATCGGGTTTGGCGCGAAGCACTATGAGATGAACTACGGGGTTCCGGGGACTCCGCCGAATCCGAATTGGGACAGCATTCCGCCCACCACCTCACGGATCGCCCAGACGCGGAACACCATCGAGCTGCGAGGTCTGCTCGGGGTGAGCGGCGGATTTGCCGACCAACTGCGGTTCAACGCCA
>JBIOIC010000254.1:0-3070 GCA_044449625.1 Gemmatimonadales bacterium
ACACCGGGGCGCTGAAGGAGCGCCCGGACCACTTCGCGCAGCCCTGCCATCGCTCATCTCCCAAGGGGTAGGTTCGTGGGCGGAACGTACGGGCCGACTGGAGTGAAGTCAAGCAATGACGGCGGGTTGACCCGCTTCGGAACCGGCCTTAACCTTCGCCCCGATGCGCTCTCTCCCATTGGCCGTCGTGACCGGCCTCGCGATCCTCGCCGGGTGCGGTGTGACCGACCTCCGGCTCCCCCCCAGTACGCCGAACGTCGTCGACACGGTGACGTTGAGCGCGCTGAGCGCCCCCGGTCTCTCGACCCCCTCGGCCTTCTCGGTCGCCAACAATACGACGGTCAAGACGTGGCAGAGCACGAACTTCGATTTTGCCTACGACCTCCGGGCCGGCAAGCACGAATTGCTTCCGCTGCAGGCGCTCGGCTTCGTGCCGGTGCGTTCGACCAATCCGGGCCTCTTTCTGGCGAGCGTCCCCTTCGACTCCATCAAGACCGCCCCCTTGAACGGCTACATCTTCGATTCGGCGCAGGTCGTGGCACCGGACGACGTCTACTACGCCCGGTCCGCCATCGTCTGCAGCACCACCGGCACGCCGAGTTACGGGAAGCTTGAGATCCTTTCGTTCGACGACTCCGCGAAGACGATCACCTTCAAGGTGCTGGCCGACATCAACTGTGATTACCACGATCTGACCCTCGGGCTCCCGTCCAACTGAGTCTCCCGTGATCGACGTCAAGCGCCTCCGCCAGGATCCCGCCGGAGTCCGCGCCGCGCTCGCTCGCCGGCTCGACCCCTCGCTCGCTCCCCTGATCGATGACGTGATCGTGCTCGATACCCGCCGCCGCGAGCTGCTGACCCGGGTCGAAGCACTGAAGGCGGAGCGGAACACCGCCAATGACGAGGTCGCCCGCCGCAAGCGCGCCAAGGAGCCGGCCGAGGAGCTCTTCGAGGCGCTCCGCCGCTCCGGCGACGAGGTCAAGGAGCTTGACGACCAGGTCCGCGGGGCCGACGACGCGATCACCGCGGCGCTGCTCCGTCTCCCCAACATTCCGCTTCCCGAAGTGCCCGATGGCGATGCGACCCGGAACCGGGTGCTCCGGAGCTGGGGAACGGCGCCATCCTTTGCCTTCGCGCCCAGGGCCCACTGGGATCTGGGGACGGCGCTCGGACTCTTCGACCTGCCGCGGGGCGCGAAGATCGCCAGATCGGGCTTCCCGCTCTTCACCGGCGCGGGGAGCCGTCTGGTCCGCGCCCTGCAGAACTTCATGCTCGATCTCCACACCCGCACCCACGGGTATGTGGAAGTGAGCCCGCCGCTCCTGGTCAACCGCGCCACCCTCACCGCGACCGGCCAGCTCCCCAAGTTCGAGGAGGACGTCTACGCCACGCCGGCGGACGACTTCTTCCTGGTGCCCACCGCCGAAGTGCCGCTCACCAACATCCACCGCGACGAGATCCTCGACGGCGCCGCATTGCCGATGGCGTACACCGCCTGCACCCCCTGCTTCCGGCGCGAGGCGGGGGCGCACGGCAAAGACACCCGCGGACTCATCCGGGTGCATCAGTTCGACAAGGTGGAGCTCGTGCGCCTGGTGCGGCCGGCGGATTCGCCGGCGGAGCACGAGAAGATGACCGCGCACGCGGAAGCGGTGCTGCAGGCGCTGGAACTTCCCTACCGGGTGGTGGCGCTGGCGGCGGGAGACACCGGCTTTTCCAGCGCCAAGACCTGGGATCTTGAGGTCTGGGCTCCGGGAGTGGGCGGGTGGCTTGAGGTGTCGAGCTCCAGCTCCTTCACCGATTACCAGGCTCGGCGCGCCAACATCCGCTTCCGCGCCGACGCCAAGGCGAAACCCGAGTTCGTGCACACGCTGAACGCATCGGGGGTCGCCTTTCCGCGGGCGATCATCGCGCTGCTGGAGACCCACCAGCAGGCCGATGGCACGGTGTCGCTGCCCGCGGCGCTCCGGCCGTACTTCGGCGCCGATCGCCTGGCCGGTGCGTAAGGAGCTGCTCCGCCGCTGGGCTCCGACCTCGGCGGTGCTGCTGGTGGCGCTCCTCGCGGGCTTAAGCGCGGGAACGAGCTGGCTGGTCGCGCGGCACATGCAGTCCGACGCCAAGGCGATCAGCCAGCTCTACTCCGGCGTCTTCGCCGGGCTGAACGATTCGAGCGCCGGCGCGGAAACCAACGCACTCGTGGGCCTGGGCGAGATGGTCCGCCGCCAGGGGCTGGCGCTCATCGTCACCGATGGCGTCGGCAACGTCGTGGCCACCGACAACCTTCCCGGCCGCCTCCCGCTTCTCCAGTTCAACGACCCGCAGGTTCGGGCCTTCGCCGCGCACCTCGATCGCGACAATCCGCCGGTCACCACCTCCATCGGCACCATCCATTACGGCCCGCTCCCGGCCGAGCGGCAGCTGGTGCTGCTAGCGCTGCTGCAGGGGTGCACCATCCTGGTGATGGTGTGGGTGGCGTGGTTCGCGTACCGGAACGCGATGTCGGCCCAGCGCGACCGTCTCTGGGTCGCGATGGCGCGGGAGGCGGCGCATCAACTCGGCACCCCGCTGATGAGCCTGCAAGGGTGGATCGAACAGGTGCGGAGCAACCCGGTGCCCCCTCCCGGATTCGCCGATCATCTCGAAGCCGACGCCGAGCGGCTGGAGCGGGTGGCCCAGCGCTTCGAGCGGATCGGTCGCCCCGCGTCGCGGAATCCGGTCGGACTCGGCGCGCTCGCCAGCCGCGTCGCGGAGTATTTCCAGCCCAGGTTGCCGCATCGCGCCAACCCGATCGAGCTGAAGGTGGTGGCGGCGGGCACCGGTCCCCACGTGCTGGGCGATCCGATCCTCCTCGAATGGGTGCTGGAGGCGCTGGTCAAGAACGCGATCGACGCCCTACACGGCCGTCCGGGGACGATCACGCTCGAAGCAGGGCTCGCCGACGGCAAGGCGACGCTCCGGGTCCGCGACGACGGCCCCGGGGTCGCGCGCGAACTCCGGCGCACCCTCTTCGAGCCGGGGACCACCTCCAAGCAGGGAGGGTGGGGGATCGGCCTCGCCCTCGCGCGGCGCG
>JBIOIC010000255.1:0-3065 GCA_044449625.1 Gemmatimonadales bacterium
CTATGAACTCCACCTGAATGGGCAACGAGTGGGCCGCGACCTGTTCACCCCCGGATGGACCAGCTACGCCAAGCGGCTGCAGTACCAGACCTATGACGTCACCCATCTCCTGGTGCCCGGCGAGAACGCGATCGGCGCCATCCTCGGCGACGGCTGGTATCGCGGTTTCCTCGGCTTCGACAGCCACCGGAATATCTACGGGCGCCAGGTGGCCCTGCTGCTCCAGCTCGATATCGGTTACGCCGACGGGAGCACCACGCGCCTCGTCTCCGATGCGGGATGGAAGACGGCGACCGGTCCGATCCTTGGCTCCGACATCTACAATGGCGAGAGCTACGACGCCCGGCGCGAGCGCACCGGATGGACGAACGCACACTATGACGACCGCGGCTGGCATCCCGTCGAGCTCGCCGACGCGCCGACCACGGAACTGGTGGCGCCGGTCTCCGAGCCGGTGCGGCGCGCGCAGGCGCTCACGCCGATCGCGATCATCCATTCCCCCGCGGGGGAGACGATCTTCGATCTGGGCCAGAACATCACCGGATGGGTGCGTCTCAGCGTCCGCGGACCGGCCGGCACGACGATCACGCTCCACCACGCGGAAGTCCTCGACACCATCGGCGATCTCTACACCGGGAATCTCCGCGGCGCCGCGCAGATCGACCGCTATACGCTCAAGGGCGATGGGGACGAGGTCTACGAACCCCATTTTACCTATCACGGCTTCCGCTATGTCGCCGTCGAGGGACTGCCCGGTCCGCCGACCCTGGGGACCATCACCGGGATCGTGGTGCACTCCGACCTGGCGGAGACCGGGGAGTTCGTGACCTCGGACACGCTGCTCAACAAACTCCAGCACAACATCCTCTGGGGACAACGCGGCAATTTCCTCGACGTACCGACCGACTGCCCGCAGCGCAATGAACGGCTCGGCTGGACCGGCGATGCGCAGGTATTCGCGCGCACGGCGAGCTTCAACCTCGGGGTTGGCGGATTCTTCGCCAAATGGCTGGCCGATCTTGCCGCCGACCAGTACGCCGACGGCAGCGTGCCCTGGGTCATCCCGAATCCGCTCGGCGGCGATTCCGCCCAGTTCGCGGCGGCGGCCGGGTGGGCCGATGCGGCCACCGTCGTGCCGTGGACGATGTATCTCGTCTATGGCGATCGCGACCTCCTCGCAGCCCAGTTCCCGAGCATGCGGAACTGGGTGGACTATGCCCACCGCCGAGCCGGACCCGACCTCATCTGGAAGACCGGCGCCCAGTTCGGCGACTGGCTCGCCTGGCACAGCGATGATGCGTCGTATCCCGGTGCGACGACGGGCAAGGATCTCATCGCGACCGCCTATCTCGCCCACTCCGCCGATCTGGTGGCGCGCGCCGCCGAGGTCCTCGGCCATGCCGAGGAAGCCCGGAGCTATCACGCGCTCTTTACCCAGGTCCGTGAGACGTTCCGGCGCGAGTTCGTGACCCCGAACGGGCGGGTGGGCGAGAACACTCAGACCGCGTACGCCCTTGCCCTCAACTTCGGCCTGCTCACCGACGAAGAGACCGCCGGCGCCGCAGGGCGCCTGGCCAAGGACATCGACCGGCACGACGGACACCTGACGACCGGATTCCTGGGGACGCCTGAGCTCCCGACCGCGTTGTCGCAGCACGGCCATCTCGATGCGGCCTACGCGCTGCTCCTGCAGCGGACCTATCCCTCGTGGCTCTATCCGATCACCCGCGGCGCGACGACGATGTGGGAGCGGTGGGACGGCATCCGTCCCGATGGGACCTTCGAAGACCCCAGTATGAACTCATTCAACCACTACGCCTTCGGCGCGATCGGCGCCTGGATGTACCGAGTCATCGGCGGTCTGGATGTGGATCCGGCGGCCCCGGGATACAAACACGCGCTGATCGCGCCGCGGCCGGGGGGCGGGCTGACGAGCGCGCACACGGCGCTCGAGACTTCGTATGGAACGCTGGCGACGACCTGGCAGCTCGACAGCGCGGAGTTCTCCCTTGAGGTCACCGTACCGCCCAATACGTCCGCCTCGATCACGCTCCCCGAGACCACGCCCGCCGAGGTGCTCGAAGGGGGACAAGGACTGAGCCGGACTGCCGGCGTCCGGTCGGTCGAACCGCGGGGCCATGACGTCCTAGTGGAAGTCGGCTCCGGCCACTACCTGTTCCGGATGCCACGACGACCCTGAGCCGGACCCGGGGAACTCCCCATCACCGCGAGCGAATCTGACCATGCACAAGCGTGATTTCATCCGGAGCATCGGCGGCGGCACCCTCGCCCTGGTCTTCGGCGAGACCCTCTGGGCCCGTTATGCGGCGCTCCCGCCCGCCACACTCGCCACGGACGAATCGTTCTGGGCGACGCTCCGCGGCCAGTACCGCCTCACCCCGGACTACATCAATCTCGAGAACGGCTACTACTCGATGCAGTCGGAGCCGGTCCTCGAGGCGTTCATCGGCCGGGTCCGGACGATCAACCTCGAGGCATCCCGCTACCTCCGGACGACCCAGTATCCCGACAAGGATGCGGTCCGTAACCGATTGGCGGTCCTCGGCGGGTGCACTCCCGAAGAGTTGATCATCACCCGCAACACCACCGAGTCCCTCGACACGGTCATCTCCGGATTCGACTGGAAGCCGGGAGACGAGGCGGTGATGGCGGCGCAGGACTACGGCGCCATGCTCGACATGTTCGCGCTGACGGCCCGCCGCTATGGAATGATCAATCGCATCGTTTCGCTGCCGCTCGACCCGGCATCCGACGACGAGATCGTCCAGCTCTATGAGAGCGCCATCACGCCGAAGACCCGGCTGCTGATGGTCTGCCAGATGGTGAACATCACCGGCCAGATCCTCCCGGTCGCGAAGATTTGCGACATGGCTCACACCCACGGCGTCCAGGTGATGGTCGATGGCGCCCACGCCTTCGCCCAGCTCGACTTCAAGATCCCTGATCTGCACGGTGACTACTACGGTACCTCCCTCCACAAATGGCTCGGCGCCCCCCTCGGCGCCGGCCTGCTCTATGTCCGCCGCGATCACATCGCCGGACTC
>JBIOIC010000256.1:0-3059 GCA_044449625.1 Gemmatimonadales bacterium
GACGAGGAGAAGGCGGTTCATGGGCTCCGGATCAGGTTGGAGGTGGATCGATGTGAGGCGTGCCCCAGTATACGCGGGGCCGGGGCGCCCAGTTGCAGAAACTCGGGAGGGGAACCCCGCCGGCCGGACTAGGCCAGGCGGGGCCACGCGTTCCGGTCCGGGACGATCAGAAGCCCGGACGCCCACCGACCGGGGCCGGCGGGTGCATCTCGTACTCGCTCGGCGGGACACCGCCGAGGAGGTTTGTGACGAAGTAGTCCCAGCGACGGCGCATCATGTAGTTCGATTCCGCAGCATAGCCATGCCGTTGATTTGGCAACAGGAGCAGATCGAAATCCTTGTTGGCCTTGATGAGCGCGTCGACGACGAGGAAGGTGTTGTAGGGAGGGACGTTGTTGTCCACCGTGCCGTGGGCAAGCAGGAGCTTCCCTCTGAGATTCTTCGCGAGGTTCTGATTGGCCTGATCGTCGTAGCTCGACCTGCCGTCGGCCTGGCGGACCTCGAGCCCCTGGTAGCGTTCCCCCCAGTCGTCCTCGTACTCGCGGTTGTCGTGGTTACCCGACTCCGAGATGCCCACCTTGAAGAAATCGGGATAGCGGAACATTGCGTCCGCCGTGGCGAAGCCGCCGCCGGAATGGCCCCAGATCCCCACACGGGTGATGTCGATCCAGGGGTACCGCCCGGCCAGCTCCTTCATCCCCGCGATCTGATCGGGGAGGCCGTTGTCCCCCATGTCGCCGTAGTAGGCGTCGTGGAAGGCCTTGGACCGCATGGGGGTCCCCATCGCGTCGAGCTGGACCACGACGAAACCGAGTTCGGCGAGCGCCTGCGCATCTCCGCGGGCAGCGGAGAAGCCGCGCCCCCCCACACTCCCGATCTGCGGCCCCGGATAGATGTTGTTGATGATCGGATACCTGGCGGTCGAATCGAAATGGGTGGGGCGGTACATCAGGCCGTAGAGGTCAGTCTTCCCGTCCCGCGCCTTGACGGTGAACGGGATCGGCGGCTTCCACCCGGTGGCGAGGAGGCGGGAGATATCCCCCTTCTCCAGCGGGAGGACCAGCTTGCCCGTCGCATCGCGGAGCACCGTGACCGGCGGCACATCGGGACGGGAGTAACTGTCGACGAAATACTTCCCGTCGGTCGAAAGGGAGATGTCGTGATCGGCGTCCTCGGGGGCGAGGAGTGCGAGCTTGGTCCCGTCGAACCGGACACTGTAGAGGTGACGGAAATAGGGATCGCCGCTCTCGCGGCCGGCGGCGGTGAACCAGATGGTGCGGCTCTTCTCATCGACCCGGAGCATCTGCAGCACCGGCCAATCGCCGGTGGTGATGGCGTTCTTGAGCTTCCCGGTGGCCAGATCGTACAGATAGAGACGGCCCCAGTTGTCCCGCTCGGAGAACCAGATGAACTCGTTGGCCGCCGGGAGCACTTCCCAGTTGGTCCGGCCGAAGCCCGATTCGTACTGGGTGGGGCTCGTCTCATGGTAGATCTCGCGGATGGCGCCGGTCCCAAGATCGGCCTCGCGCACCCACTCCTGCTTGTGGTCGCGGGAGGTCGAAATGAAGAAGAGGCGTTTGGCGTCGGGGCTCCACTGGACATCGGACCACCGTCCGCCGCAGGCGACGTCGTCACACTGAGTCGACCGATGCTGGTCGGCCGGCATCTGCAGCCGGATCACCTTGGGGCCCGCGAGGTCAATCACCACCCGCTGGATGGTGGTGATGATGCTGTCGCCCGGAAGCGGATAATGCCACTGCTCCAGCACCGGGTGTCCCACCTGGGTCCGCACCAGGTACATGTCACCCACACCACGCTCATCCTGCTGGAAGGTCGCAATCTTCTTCGAGTCGGGGGACCAGAGGAGGATGGCCCGGTCGCTGTGGGTCCAGCCGGCGTTGTCGGTGGCGTAACCGAAGTCCTTGACCCCGTCGGTGGTGAGCTGCGTCTCCTTCCCCGTCGCAATATCCCGCACCCAGAGATTGTAGTCCTTGATGAAGGCGGCCTTGCTGCTGTCGGGGGAGGTGACGGCGTTCAGCAGCGCGGGATCGCGATGACCCCGGGCCTCGGCGGTGCAGGTCGTCCCCGCGACATCGCAGGTGAAGTGCCGCCGCCCCGCGTCGAAGGAGATGGACTTCCCGTCGGCGGAGTAGTCGAACGCGGTAAAGGGGAGGTGCCAGGCGTCGTACGTGGTGTCGGCGGCCTTGGAGAGCGCCGCGGCGAGCTTGGCCTGATCGAAGGCGGGCCCTCGGCGCTTGCTCGCGGGATCCACCATCACGAACTCCGTCCCCGCCGACGTCGTGGTCCGATACCAGGCTCGGCCATCGGCAAGCCAGGTCGGCCGGATGTTGGTGCCGAACACGAGCAGGTTCGTGTTGTAGCCGAGGAATTGCTCAGCATGGGCATAGTCGGCGGCGGTGAAGACGCGGGGCTGCTGGGCGGCGAGCGCGGCGGGGAGGAAAGCCGCCAAGGCAACAACGAAGGCGCGTTTCATTTCGGAAGCTCGGTGTGGTGAGTGGGGGAGGGGAATATATAGAGCGGAGGGCTTTACCTCACCCCCCGGCCCCCTCTCCATTAAGGGAGAGGGGGAGCAGAGCTCGTGCGGGGGGCGGCACCTGCGCCCCTACGAGCCGCCCCCATCAATGGAAAGCGGCGGCGCCGTAAGCGCCGCCGTGCGGGCGTTGGTCGCAATCCTCGGCGCGATATCCCGGCGCGTGAACGCGCGAATCTGGTCGCGTCCCCGGCACCTGAAGGCGCCTCTCTGCAACGCGCCCTGAAGGGCTTAACTCATCAACTCGTCGGATCCCCAGGTAGGAGGCGGCTTACCGGACCACCTCGCCCGCCCTGATTCCCTGCACGAGGATCGAAACGGCGGAAGCCCTTCAGGGCGCATTCCACAGAGGCGCGTTTACGCGCCGGTACCGGACGCCAGACCCCCCAACGACAAAGGCGGCGCACTAGCGCCGCCGTGCGATCGAGGACGCCGATCTGGTCGCCAGTCCAGGCGCATGCTTACTCGACGAACCCGCGCAATTTCTCCAGGAGCTTCACCATCACCA
>JBIOIC010000257.1:0-3031 GCA_044449625.1 Gemmatimonadales bacterium
CTGCGGCGAGGAGCACGCAAACCGTGGAGACGACCTCCATTCGGAGCGCATCGGCCACGGCCCAGAGTCCGCCGACCGCGGCGAGGAGACCGACGACGGTCCATGCGAGAGAACGCCACCGCTCCAGGTGAAGTTCCCAACTCCAGAGAGCCCCGATGAAGGCGGCGCCGAGGAGGAGCTGAGAGGCGACATCGCCGGCGTGGGTGCCGCCGAGGAGGGCGAGCATCGCGAAGGCGCCGAGAAGCCGGGCCGGATCGGCGGTCGCGGCGGCGTGCGCCGCGACCAATACCACCGCGATACCGAGCAACGGCGCCACATGCACCATCCCGTCGGCCAGAACCGCGCGGCCGAGTCCGGCGAGGATCGGCATCGCGGTGAGCGCCGCGATCGGCCCGCCGCCAAGACCGACGAAGGGCCAGAGACCGAGCACGAGCCATCCGGCGAGGAGCACGAGGGGGATGAGCATCACCGCCGCGGCGGAACTGACCGGTGCGTCGAGCATCGCCGCCCAGCTGACGCCGATTCCCTCCCCCGCGATCGGGATGAGCCACCGAAGGGTCCACGCCAGCAGGAGTCCGACGCCGATCGCCGCGACTGGCCAGCGGGAACCGATTCCTCGGTCCCGCCGCAGCTGATGCAACGCCAGCAACACCAGGACCGGCCAGGCCAGAATCACAAGGGTAAGCGGGGCCACGAAGATCGCGAGCGTCGACACCACGATGAGTCCGAGCCACCATCGCGTCGCCCGTCGATCAGCCTCGGCCCTTGGATGCGGCGGCGGCACCAGGAACCGCGCGTCGAGCCAGCGGAACCCCTGGCCGAGCCGAGTCACCTGCAACAGCCAGAGGAGAGCGGCAATGCCGAGCGCCAGGAGCAGCGCGAGGCCGAGCGTCAGCGGCAAGCCATTCAGGATTATCAGAGGGAGTATCGGCACCAGCGCCGCGAGTGCGGCCCCACCGGCGAGGATCGCGAGGGAGCGGCCGATCGGCGTCTTCGTTTCCGAACCCGCCAGCAGTGCTCCGAGGAGGACGGCGACCGCACCGAGGAGGAGCAGCCCCGCGTTGACCGCGCCGAAGCTCCCGCTCACCTGCTCGGCGATCGGAAGTTCCGGCACCACCGCCGCCACACCGAGACCGTAGGCCACGGCACCGATCGCCGCGAGCCGCCACCCGCGTGAGGAGCGCTGCAGCAGCGCCGTCGCCGCGGCGAGGGTGTAGAACCCGACCGGCAGCGATAGCGTCACGGAGTATCGGGGAGGGCCGGGAGGAAGCGCGGCGCCTGGCGCGCCTTCGAGCAGGCGACGAAGGCGTAGCCGAGGCGGAGCATCGTCCCCTCGCTCCAGGCGCGGCCGATGAAGCTCAGTCCCACCGGAAGGCCGGAGATGGAACCCATCGGCACGGTGATGCTGGGATAGCCGGCGACCGCGGCGGGAGTCGAACTGCTCCCGGTGAAGTGATCGGCGTTCACGAGATCGGTGGTCCAGGCGGGATTGCCCGTCGGGGCAATGAGCGCATCGAGCTGGTCCTTGGCCAGCGCGGCGTCGATCCCCTGCGCTCGCGAGAGCTTGACGCACTTGGCCCGCGCGGCGAGGTACTTCTTCTCGGTGAGCGGCCCCCGCGCCTCCGCCTTGAGGAAGGTCTCCTGGCCGAACCAGGGCATCACGGTGTCCTTGTGATCGTCGTTGAACTTGATGATCTCCGCCAGCGTCTTGAGGGGCGTGTTCGGGCCGAGGTCAGCCAGATAGGCGTTGAGATCGGCCTTGAATTCGTAGCTGAGCACCTCTCCCTCGACGCTGTCGTACTCGCCGTTGTGCGCGAGCTTCACCTCATCGACGATCACGGCGCTAGCCCGCTTCATCGCGTCGAGCGCGTCCTGGTAGAGCTGATCCACCCCCGGGTGGTAGCCGACGAAGGGCCCCCGCAGCACCCCGATCCGCATTCCCTTCAATCCGTTCGGGGCGAGGAAAGTGGTGTAGTCCTTCACCAGATGGGTCGCGCTGTCGAGGGTGGCACGATCGCGCGGATCGACGCCGGCGAGCGCACCAAGGAGGATCGCGACATCCCGCACAGTCCGTCCCATCGGGCCGGCGGTGTCCTGGCTGTGAGAGATCGGGATGATCCCGGCGCGACTGACGAGGCCCACCGTCGGCTTGAGGCCGACGAGCCCGTTGGTCGCCGAGGGACAGACGATCGAACCGTCGGTCTCCGAGCCCACACCGGCGGCGGCGAAGGAAGCGGAGATCCCGCTCCCGGTGCCCGAGCTCGAGCCGCAGGGATTGCGATCCAGCACGTACGGATTGCGGCACTGGCCGCCGCGGCTCGACCACCCGCTGGAGGAACGGCTGGAGCGGAAGATGGCCCACTCGCTCAGGTTCGTTTTTCCGAGGATCACCGCACCGGCGGTACGGAGCCGAGCGGCGACGCCGGAGTCCTGCCGGGAGATGCTCCCTTCGAGGGCCCGTGATCCAGCGGTCGTCGTCATCCGGTCGGCGGTGCCGATGTTGTCCTTGACGACGACTGGGATCCCGTGCATCGGGCCGCGGAGCTTCCCCCCTCGGCGCTCCGCATCGAGGACGTCCGCCACCGCCAGCGCATCGGGATTGAGATCGAGCATCGCGCGGAGCGTGGGGCCCTGGCGGTCGAGCGCGGCGATGCGGCCGAGGTAGAGCTCGATGAGGGAACGGGAGGTGTACTTCCCCGAGGTCATCCCGGCCTGGAGCTCGGTGATCGAGAGCTCTTCGAGTTCGAACGGAGGGACGGAGGGGCGCAGGGGCGCAGGTGGATGGGCGGATGAAGCGGGTAGTGCCTCACCGTAGAGCTTGGGGCCGATGACGGCGCCGGCACCGGCCAGCGTGGCGGTCGACAGGAAGTCGCGGCGGGAGAGTTCGCTCACGGGAGACCTCGGGGACTGTGTTGGGGAATAGAACCTGGTCCTGCGGATCTAGTTGGCACGTCATCCTGAGGGCACGGAGTGCCCGAAGGATCGGCCTGCGGGGGAAATATTATGGAGCGTACCGGGATCGAACCGGTGA
>JBIOIC010000258.1:0-3013 GCA_044449625.1 Gemmatimonadales bacterium
GAGAGACGAGAGGGAGACGGGAGAAAGGAGAAGAGAAGAGGAGAGGAGAAGAAGAGGGGAACGCAGATGGCGGGGTGGGTGATGGAGTTGGATTGGGCGGACCGATGCCGATGAAGTGACGGAACCTTCCCGAGCAGAGCGCGGGACCAGCTCCGGTGATCCGGTGGCTGGTGGCCAATACCCGATCTTGACTGGCTGGGTCCCACGTTCTGCTCGGGAAGGTTCCTCTTGCGCGCCCGACTCTCTGTGCCGATCTGATGAAGGAACCGAACCCTCCCGAACGGAGTGAGGGACCTGCTCCGCTGATCCGGTGGCTGGTGGCCATTTCCCGATCTTGACTGGCTGGGTCCCTCGCTCTGCTCGGGAAGGTTCCTTGAGCGCTTCAGATTCCTCGTGTCGACCCTCGTACGTTCCCCTCTCTCTTCTCCCTTCCTACCTCCGTTCCGCCGCCGGAAACCCGATCGCCGCGTTGAGCCACCGCACCAGCGGGAGCATCGTCCGATAGCGCCGCTCGAGGAGGGCGGGGAGGTCGGCTCGGGCGAATGCGGCATCGGGGATCGCCGTGGAGGAGAAGAACGAGGGGTAGCGCAGCCACGGCCCGGCGGGGTCATCCGCGGCAAAACCGCGGGGAAGCCGCTGGAGAATCCCCTCGTCGTTCAGCGGGCCAAAGGTGCGACGGAACGCCGGGGCGCGGAGGATCCCGGCGAAGGCCGCGGTGTCTTCGGTGAGGGCCTCGCGGATCCGCTGGAGGGAAGGGCGTGGCGGCATCCAGATTCCGCCGCCGGCGCGACACTCCCCCGGCTCGACGTGGAGATAGAATCCCGCGCCGCCGTGGGCATCGTGCCCCACTCCTCGGCCGGCATCCCGATGGTAGAACCAGAGCGCCGCGTGGGTCTTGTAGGGGGACTTGTCCCGGGAAAAGCGGACGTCGCGGTGGATACGAAAGAGGGATCGTTTCGGATCGCCGACGAGTTCCGGAGCGAAGCCGGCGAGCCGCACGTCCATCGCATCGGCCAGCGCCTGGAGCGGAGCGCGAAGCGCGGCGTCGTAGGTTTCCCGGTGCTCCTCGAACCAGTCGCGCCGGTTATGGCGGCGCAATTGGCGCAGGAAGGTGAAGGCCGCGCCGGGGAGCCCGCGGAATTCATCGGCGGCTGGAGCCTTGGTACGGAGAAGGCGGAGCTTGGCGGCGCGCGGCAACTGTTTCAACTCCCACTCCCGTTTCTGGGCCACACTTCGGTCGTGGGCCGGTTCCGACCAGGCCACCACCACTGGCCGGCGGGTCCGGGTGTACTTCGCCCCCCGGCCGGCGTTGTGCTCCGCCAGGCGCCGGGTAAGGTCGCGGGCCACCCCGGTGTAGAGGGTGTCGTCGGCGCAGCGGAGGATATAGACGGACCAAGACATCGGGAATGAAAGAGTGGCGAATGGTGAGCAAGAAGGGAAGCGGCCTTGCCGCTTGGGCGGCTCCTTCCATATTCCACCGGTCCGTCCTGCCAGTCTTCCCGGCTTCCAGCGCCCGAAGGAATCGTGACCGCACCCCCGAAGCTCCCGTTGGTCCGCCGTACATCGCTGTGGAAGCGCATCCCCAGTGTGGGGACGGTGCTGACCTGGCTGATCGGGCTGCGGCTGGTGCTGGCGACCGGCGCGCTCTGGCGTGCCGCGCTGGTCTGGACCACGACCCCCGATGTGGCGTTCCTGGTGAGCGTCATCGTGCTGGTGATCTACGTGCTCACCACCTACGGGCTCTGGGTGGTGCAGGTCCGCCGGGATCGGGAACCGAGCACGAGCCAACTCTATGCGCAGGCGCTGGCGGACCTCCTCACGGTGACCACGGTGGTCCACCTCACCGGCGGAGACCGCAGCGGATTCTCGGCGGTCTACGTCCTGCTCATTGCGACGTACACACTGTTGATGTCCTTCGGCGCCGGGCTGCTGATCACGGTGCTCTGCATCAGCGTCTATCTGGCCGACCTGCTCTGGGGTCAGCCGTCGTCCCCCGATCCGGGGTTCGTGGGCCAGGCGGCGGTCTTCGCCCTCGTCTTCGGCGTGGTGAGCGGCCTGGCCTCCCGGCTGCGTGAAGAGGGCCGAAAAGCCGCCTCGCTCAAGACGGAGCTCGCCCGGGTCCGGCTCGAAGCCGACGACATCTTGCGGACCATCACCTCCGGCGTCCTCACCGTGGATGCGGAAGGCCGCCTGGTCTTCATCAATCCGATGGCGGAGCGGCTCCTCGGGCTCTCCTCGGCAGCCTTCCTCGGCCGGGCGGCCTTGGACGCGATCCGCGGCGTGGCGCCCGAACTCGCCCAGGCGATTCAGCTGGTGCTCCGCTCCGGCCGCCGCGTCACCCGGGCCGAGGGGACCGTCCAGCATCCCGACGGCCGGAGCTTTCCGGTGGGGTTGAGCGTGACTACGCTCGAGCGGGAGCGGGAAGCGTTGGATCCGTCGGTCACGGCGATCTTCGCCGACATCTCCGACTCCAAGCGGCTGCAGGAGCTGCATCTGCGGGCGGAGCGTCTGGAGGCGGTGGCGGAGCTGAGCGCCTCGCTGGCGCACGAGATCCGCAATCCGCTCGCCTCGATCCGGAGTTCGGTCGAGCAGTTGTCGCGCTCGCCGCGGGCCAATGACGACGAGCGCTTCCTGGCCCAACTCATCGTGCGGGAAAGTGACCGGCTGAGCCGTCTGCTGAGTGAGTTCCTCGACTTCTCCCGGGTGCGCATCACCCGCTCGGAGCCTCTCGATCTCCTCAAGGTGGCGCAGGCGGCGGCGCGGCTGGTCCGGGAGCATCCCGACACGCGGGCCGAGGTCACGATCGCCGTCGAAGGGGTCTCGACCTCGCTCGATGGCGATGAAGACCTGCTCCACCGGGTGGTCGCCAATCTGGTGCTCAACGCGGCCCAGGCGGCCCAGGGCCCGGTCGCGATCACGGTCATCTGCCGCCCCGCGGAGCCGGCAGAGCTGCCGCCCGGGAGCGGGCTGGAGCAGGCGGCGCGGCTGGAGGTGCGGGACAACGGTCCGGGGA
>JBIOIC010000259.1:0-3004 GCA_044449625.1 Gemmatimonadales bacterium
CCCCCGCTCCATCCTTCATCCAGATTGAAAGCGCGCCGCCACCCTTCCGCCCAGAGCACTTCGCCCCGCCGCTCAACGACGACCTGATCGTCCGACAGATATTCCCATCCGCCGAGCAGGAGCGTCGCGGTGGCGCTGGACTTCCCGGCGTGACTGTCCCCGACGAGGAGCCAGGCCCGACCCGCCTGGTCGACCACCGCGGCGGCGTGCACCAGCGCCTTTCCAGCTCGGCCGAGGAGGAACGCGGCGCTGACGGTAAGGAGGGGCTCGGTCGCGTCCGGACCGAGCGGCGAGAGCGCCACCGCCGCTTGGCCGCACACAAGATCGATCGACGCGCTGGCGGGAGAACGGTCACGAAGCTCCGCCTGGTTTCCATCGACCCAGCAGCGAACGTCGAAGAGCGAAAGCGTCGGCGGACCGGCGGGGATCGCCTCGGCGGTGAGGGCAATTGTCCGCACGGATGACGGCACCACCACGAGCGCCCTCGCCCGCCGCCAGGTCAAGCGGAAGCCACAACGCCGCCAATGGCGCCGCTGCAGCGGAGACTACAATGGAAAGGGAGCCGTCGGAGAGGAGCCGCAGGGCGCGGTCGCCCGGAGTGCCGACGGTCATCGGAGCGGGACGAAGCCGCCGAGACCTTCCGCCGGAAGGGCGCGGGACTGGACCCCAGGACACTCGACCCAGGCGTGCGCCGCCACGTCGATGGGGCCACCGGAGGCACTGACCCCGAGCCGCAGGACCGCCTCATATCCCAGCGATCGGAGCGCGAGGGTGGCGGCAACGCTTCTATAGAGACAGGTATTCCGCCAGGGCGACCCCGGAAGCCGGGAAAGAAGGCGGATGGCGCGACCGGAAGCGCGAAGCCGGAGCTCGGCACGTTCGAGCGGGGGCGCCGCCGTCAGCGCCGGTGAGTTCTGGAGCTCACGGATCCCTGCCGCGGAGAGCCAGCTCGGCGCCCGGAGTGCCGCGACCGCGCCGCCGATCAGATCCGTGATCACGGGAGGAGGGCGCCCCGACCGCGGAGATCGACGATGGTACGCCGCAGTTCGGTCCGCGCCTCGGCGGCGTCCACGGTGAACTCCCGGGTGAGCCGCGCGACGAGCGCCTCCTCATCCTCCCCCGCCTCGACTCCCTTCCAGACCGCGGCCGCCGTCGCGTTCAGCTTGAAGTACGCCTTGGTACCGAGATGGAGCAGCACCGCCTCCCCTTCGAGATGGGCGGTGAGGATGTCGGGAGAGACTTTGGCGACCGGCGTCATGGCGCGGGAGAACTGCTCGGGTGGGCGGCGTCGGCGGCGGTCGCGATGGCGTGAGTGCTGTCGGGGAGCGCCGGGTCGAGCCAGCGCAGCCGCGGATGCCCGGTCGCGAAGGTGGTGTAGACCACTCGGCCGTCGGCGGTCCAGGTGGGCTCGCCGTTGGGGCCCCCGTCATTGGTGAGGGGGATGATGGTCCCGTTCGACAGCGTCAGCAGATAGAGCTCCGTCGGCCCGGTCCGACTTGACGCGAAGGCGATGTACTTGCCGTCGGGGCTCCACGCCGGCTCGACATCGGCACCGGTGAGCGCCGCGCCGGGAAGGGTGTCGAAGGCGCCCCCCAGGTGATACCGATAGAGACGGGCCGGCCCCGAGACGGTGGAGACGAAAGCCAGCATCGAACCGTCGGGAGACCAGGTCGGGCTCGCATCGACGCCTCCCGATGATTCGAAGCTCGCGGTGAACTGGGCCGTGTCCGACAGGTTTGCCGCGGCGCGATAGAGCTTGGGGATCCCGCCAATGGGTATCGTGTAGGCCACCGACGATCCGTCTTTGGAGAGCCGGGGCGCCGCTTCATCTCCGGCCGTCGTCGTCAATCGGGTCACCCCCGCACCGGGCGTGGTCGTTCCGGCATAGAGCTCGCCGTTGCCGTTGCGCCGGCTCACGAAGACCATCGCGCCAGCGGCCGAGAGGGTCGGCTCGGTGTTGTCGGCGCTGTCGAGAGTGATCCGAACAGTATCGAGTCCATCGAGCGCGATCCGGTAAATCGAGTGGTGGGTCGCGAGCTGGAGATCGAAGTAGACGAGGGGCGGAGTGGCGACGGAGAGCGGGATGACGAGCGAATCACCGGAGAAATGGGCGATGAGGGTCACGACCCCCGATTGGACGAAATGGAGCTGGCGTGGTCCGGGGAAGGTCACCGCCCCGCCGGGGGCGACCGTCCAGGTCACAGCTGAATCGAGGACGACGGCGCCGAGATGGTACACCGTGTCCGTCACCGTAGCGCTCCGTTCCAGCCGTCCCACCACGACGATGTGGGTCGGCGCGGGCATCGAGGGCGCCGACGAATCGCTGCACGCCGCCGTCAGCGCCAACAGCAGAAGTGCCCGGCCCCTCACGCGCGCGTTCCCGCCGCCAGCCGGTCGGGGTGCCAGGAGCTTCCCGGGAACTGCACCGCCCAGTTGTCCTTCTTCTGTGCCTTGACACAACGGAGACAGGGGAAGGGATCGGTCGGATGCGGCGCATTGGGATCGGGGGCCTGCGCGGCGCGCAAGGCGGCAAGCTGCTCCCGATAGAGCGGCCACGCCTCGGTGAACGACATCTGGTGCAGGTCGGCCACCACCTCGGCCTCGTTGAAGCCGTGGTTCGAGAGCTGGCAGCAGAGACAGAGCCGGCCCCGGGTATCGACGTACACCCGCTCCTCGGCGAAGGTCTGGCAGGGGGACTCGGGCCCATCGAACGGCGCGCCGTAGTCGAGCACGATCCGTGAACGTCGGGCGGGATCGGCGCCCAGCGCCCGCGCCTCCGCGGCCACCTCATACCACTCGGCCGGGCTCAGATCGCTGTCGCGCGCCGCCGAGCCGGCGGTCGGCTGCGGCAGGATGACCGAGAGTCCGATGGCCCCCATCGATTCGGTGAGGTCGGCGGCGGTGCGGAGCTCCCCCCGCACTCGGCGATCGACCACCATCGAGAACCAGAAGGGGATCCGGCGGGAGGTGAGGAGGGCGGCGCCGATCAGCACCCGCTTGAAGG
>JBIOIC010000260.1:0-3002 GCA_044449625.1 Gemmatimonadales bacterium
CCCCTACTTTAACCCTCGCTTCCGTGACTCACCGATCCCGCTCCCACAGGTTCTAATCTCGGTACCGCGGTCCCCCGCGGGCCGGTATGGCTTCCCGATCCGTTCTCATCCCCAAACACGCAGGCGCCGTTCCCCGGCTCACGCCGGTCCCCGCCTCGCGGAGCGTCCATCCCGTGGACATCGCCGAACTCAAGCAGAAATCCGTCGCTGAGCTGAACGCCCTCGCGGAACAGCTCAACATCCTCAACTACTCGGGCCTGCGAAAGCAGGATCTGATCTTCCGCATCGAGCAGTCACTGCTCGATTCGGACACGGTCATCCGCGGCGAAGGGGTGCTGGAGATCCTGCCCGAAGGGTACGGCTTCCTGCGAAGCCAGGACTGGAACTACCTCTACGGTCCCGACGACATCTACGTGAGCCCGAGCCAGATCAAGCGCTTCGATCTCCGCACCGGCGATACCGTGATGGGCCAGGTCCGCCCGCCGAAGGAGGGGGAACGCTACCTCGCCTTGCTCAAAGTGGAGAGCGTCAACTACGAGGAGCCGGAGAAGACCAAGCACCGGATCGCCTTCGACAACCTGAAGCCGCGCTATCCCGACGAGCGGATCACCCTCGAACGGAAGACGACGAGCGACCTCTCGATGCGCGTGGTCGATCTCCTCTCGCCCATCGGCAAAGGGCAGCGCGGCCTGATCGTGGCGCCGCCGAAGGCGGGCAAGACGATCCTGATGCAGAAGCTCGCCAACTCGATCAGCGAGAATCACCCCGAGGTCGTCCTCATCGTCCTGCTGATCGACGAGCGGCCCGAAGAAGTGACCGACATGCAGGAGAACGTGAGGGCCGAGGTCATCTCCTCGACCTTCGACGAACCGGCCGACCGGCACGTCCAGGTGGCGGACATGGTCATCGAGAAGTCGAAGCGCCTGGTCGAGCACGGCCGCGATGTGGTCATCCTGCTCGACTCGATCACCCGGCTGGCCCGGGCCCACAACGTGGTCGTGCCCCATTCCGGCAAGATCCTCTCCGGGGGTGTCGACGCCAACGCGCTCCAGAAGCCCAAGCGCTTCTTCGGCGCCGCGCGCAACATCGACAAGGGCGGTTCGCTCACCATCATCGCGACCGCGCTGATCGACACCGGCAGCCGGATGGACGAGGTGATCTTCGAGGAGTTCAAGGGCACCGGCAACATGGAACTGGTGCTCGACCGCCGCCTGGCCGACCGCCGCATCTATCCCGCCATCGACATCCAGCGCACCAGCACCCGCAAGGAAGAGCTCCTGATGGACAAGGACGAGCTCAACCGGGTCTACCTCCTCCGCAACTTCCTGGCCGACATGCCGCCGGTGGAGGCCCTCGAGTTCCTGCTGGAGCGGATGAAGCGCACGAAGAACAACAAGGAGTTCTTCGCGACGATGGCGCAATGAACCGTGAGGGGTGAGTGGTAAGAGGTAAGCGGGCCACCTGTCGAGATCTCGAAGGGAAGCCCGCTCACCTCTTACCACTTACCACTCACCCCTCATTCCACTCGCGCGATCCTTCCATGAACTCCGACCTCCCCCGCACCGGCCGCCTGATCGCCATCGACTGGGGCGAGGTGCGTCTGGGGCTCGCGCTCTCCGATGAGACCCAGTTCCTCGCCTCGCCGCTTGAAACGTTGCTGCGCCGCCCCGGCAAGCGCTTCCCGATGCCCCGCTTCCTCGAACTCGTCACCCAGCATGCCCCAGTTGGCATCGTCGTCGGGCTGCCGCTCACCGGTGAAGGGGACGAAGGACCGAGCGCCCTCGCCGCGCGAGAGGTGGCCGAGACCGTCGCCGGGCGGACCGGACTGCCGATCGCACTCTGGGACGAACGGATGAGCACCGCCCGCGCCCTCGCCGCGATCCAGGAGCAGGGCGGCTCCACCCGCGGACGGAAGGCGGATGTCGACGCCCTCGCCGCCGCCATCGTACTGCAGACCTTCCTCGACAGCCGCCGCCCCCGTCCGTGACCCTCCATCGTCCGATCGCTCTCATTCTCCTGCTCGCGGCCTGCGGAGCGGTCTCACCCACCGTGCCCAGGGAACGGGTGGTCATCCCCGCCGGCATCGCCTT
This sequence comes from Gemmatimonadales bacterium, assembly GCA_044449625.1. Lineage (GTDB taxonomy): Bacteria > Gemmatimonadota > Gemmatimonadetes > Gemmatimonadales > GWC2-71-9 > CAMLHU01. The sequence goes on from JBIOIC010000260.1 coordinate 2,091, forward strand.
CCGAGGCGTCACCGACACCCTCGTCGCCCACGGCATCGTCACTCACCCGCTCTGGTTCCGGATCATTGCCCGGCTCCGCGGCGCCGACCACCGCGTCCAGGCCGGAGTCTACGACCTCCCGCGTGGCCAGTCGGCGTGGGTGGTGCTGACGGCGCTCGCCACCGGCCGCATCGCCACCACCAAGTTCACGGTCCCCGAAGGACTCTCCCTCACCCAGCTCGCCCCGCTCGCCGCGGAAGAATTGCACATCCGGGCAGACTCATTTCTCGCCGCGGCCCGCGACTCGAATGAATCGAAGGCGCTCGATCTCGAGGGGCCCACCCTCGAGGGATACCTCCTCCCCGAGACCTATTACATCCCGGTCGGGACCACCGCGCGGGACCTGGTGCGCCTGATGGCGAAACAGTTCCTCGAAGCGTGGCAGCCGGGATGGGATCTGGTGCTCGCAAGTCGCGGACTCACTCGCCGCCAGGCGGTGGCGCTCGCCAGCATCGTGGAGGGAGAGGCAAGAAAACCGGAAGAGCGGCCGATCATCGCGGGGGTCTACACCAATCGGTTGACCAGAGGAATGTTCCTGCAGGCAGACCCGACGGTCCAGTACGCCATCGAACTGAAGCGGGGAAAACGGAAGAAGCGGCTCTTCAATCACGACTACGACTTTCCCTCGCCCTACAACACCTACCTGCACCTCGGCCTCCCGCCGGGGCCCATTTCGTCACCCGGGCTCCAGAGCCTCTGGGCGGCGGTCCATCCCGCCGACGTGCCCTATCTCTATTTCGTCGCCGACCAGACCGGTGGCCATCAGTTCAGCACCACCTACGCCCAGCATATCCGGACGATCCGACGCATCCGGGGCCACAACTAGCGGAGACCCCGCTCCGCTTCCCGATACGCCGCCGCCGCCCGCGTGAC
>JBIOIC010000261.1:0-2984 GCA_044449625.1 Gemmatimonadales bacterium
ACCGTCTTCACCAACTGATAGGTGAACTCGAGCCCCTCGTAGTAGGCGCCGACCGGCACGCGCTCGTCGCGGCCGTGGGAGCGATCGTCCCCAAGCTCGATAAACTGCCCCGAGACGCCGAAGGTCGGGATCCCGGCGAGACGAAGGTAGAGCCCGTCGGTGGCGCCGGTCTCCATGTCCGGCACGATCGGCACCGCGCCCCAGAGCCCCCGCACCACCCGGTCGAGCGCCCGCGCCAGCTCGGGCGAGAGCTGAGTCGGCGGGCTCGGCTTGGCCGAATCGGTCACCGCGATGGCCACCGCGGTGTCATTCACCACCTGGGTGAGGGTCGCCTTCACCTGATCGGGGTCGTCGTCGGGCAGGAGCCGGCAGTTGACCGTCGCCTGCGCCAGCTGGGGCAGCGCGTTGTCGGCGTGACCTCCCTGCAACCGGGTGGCGACGCAGGTGGTGCGGAGCAGGGCGTTGTAGATCGGGTCGCGGGAGAGCCGCTCCACCGCGGCCGGGTCGGTGACGGTGCCGGAGACGGCGCGCATGTCCGCCGCGAGCGCGGGATCGGTGGTGAGCGCCGCTTCGCCCTGGAAGTAGGCCCGGGTCACGAAGTTCAAACGCGCCGGGAATCGGTGGCCCGCCAGCCGGGTGAGCGCCTGCGCCAGATGGTAGATGGCGTTGTCGGTAGTCGGACGGGAGCTGTGTCCTCCCTTGTTCCGCACCGTGAAGCTGAAGGTCTCATAGACCTTCTCGCTCGCCTGCACGTCGAAGGAGCGGCGCTTCCCCTGCACCAGTTCCCCCCCGCCGGCATCCACATTGATGCAGTACTCGGCGTCGATCAGATCGCGGTGATTCTTGAGCAGCCAGTCGATGCCGACGTAGTCGGGGCCCGCCTCCTCACCGGCGGTGAGCGCCAGGATCACATCCCGCGTGGGGACATATCCCTCCCGCTTCATCCGGAGCAGGGCCGAGACCAGCATCGCCCCGCCCCCCTTCACGTCCAGCACTCCTCGGCCGTAGAAGAATCCGTCCTTCTCGGTGAGGGTGAACGGATCCATCGACCAGTCAGAGCGGAGCGCCTGCACCACGTCGAGGTGCGCGAGGAGCAGGATGGGACGCGCCGCGCCGGTGCCCCGGAGGCGGACCACCAGGTTGCGGTTCTTGGCCGAGGGGCCGATCACCTGCACGTCGGCGGCGGGGAATCCCGCGGCGCGGAACCTCGCCGCGAGCGACTCCGCTGCCCAAGTCGTATTGCCGTCGTCGTGGGTGGTGTTGATGGAGATCAGCTGGGAGAGGACATCGCGGCCGAGGGCCTGGTACGGCGTGAGTGGGGCGGCCTGGGCCAGGAGCGCCATCGGGAAAAGAAGCGAGCTGAGGGCGGCAAAGCCGGGAGCACGGAGACGCATGATCGGGAGTCCCATTCAGTGGGAACGCGGAAGGGCGAGGGAGACATCAAGCCGGATGAGCTGGTGTTCTGATCGCGACGGATGTTTGTCGCCGGAGACGATGAGCTGCAAGGGGCCGAATTTCGGATCGAGCGGGGCGCCCTCTTCCCGCCAGGCGACGAGCACCTCGCGCGCCGTGAGGGTCGAATCGAAATCGGCGAGGGGAAAGACCACGCGATAGGAATCGGCCGCCACCGCCGTGACCGTGCGGGCGAGGTCGGGGCCGCGGAGTCCTTTCGAGTCGATGGCACCGGCGCGGCAGAGCACATCGGCCAGCGAAGCACCGGTGAATTGATGGGGTGATCCGCCGTGGATCGTGAGCGCCGCGGTGTGCGACGGCAGCGAATCGAGCTGGGCCCAGCTGAGGGTGGTCGTCGCCGGACCGATCGCCACGCGGAGGGCGACCTCCGCCGGGTTCTGGGCCCGGAGGAGGGCGGGGAGCAGCGCGGCGAGGAGGGCCGCGGCGAACAGTCGGGCGATGCGCATCGGGCGATTTCCGGGTCCACGGGAAGAAGGAAAGTGCGCCTTCCCGCCCCGCGGCGCAACGCGCCGGCGCCGCCGGCCGTCAGTTTTGCCCGACGGTGTCCAGGGCGGTGATATGGGCGCTGGTCGAGTCGGCGGCGTGCATCGCGGCCCCGATGGCGTGGGCCCCCGGGATCGTCGTGGTGCTGAGCGCGCTGTCCTTCTGCCGGGTGGTCATCGTGTCCGCCTTCTTCTTGGCGGAATCGGCGGCGGTCTTCCCGGTGGCGGCCGTTCCACCACAGGCAGTAGCGAGAAGGAGTGCGCCGAGAATGGCATGTCGCATTGCAGACTCCGGTGTGAGAAAGAGGATCGGAAGTTGCGACGGAGAGAGGGAGGACGCTAGTGACGCGGGTCGCGCTTCGTGCGCCACGTTCCGAAACTTTAATCTCTAAGCCCTAGGCTCTAGCCTCTAGGCTCTAAGCTCTACCCCCACCCACAAACTCCTCCGCCAGTATCCCGTAGCATTCAATGTCGTGGAACTGGTCCCACTTGAGCGTATGATGGCGGAGCGTCCCTTCGTGCCGCATGCCGAGCCTCTTGAGCACGGTACCTGAGGCGGGGTTGACGGTCATGTGGTGGGCGTGGATCCGGTGGAGATCGAGCGATCCGAATCCGTAGCGCAGGATCTCCCGCGCCGCCTCGGTCACGTAGCCTTGGCCCCAGTACGGTTTCCCGATCCAATAGCCCAGTTCGCCCCGCCGATGATCGCGATGGAGCGAAAGGCCGATCGAGCCGATCAGTCCATCGACCGCGGTGGTGACGGCGAAGTTGGCGAGTTCTCCCTCGGCGTAGCTCGCCGCCAGGCCGCCGATCCACTCCTCCGCCATTCCCTGGTCGTAAGGATGTGGAATCCGGAGGGTGGTCGCCGCGACTTCTCGCTCTCCCGCCAGCACCGTCACTCGCGGCGCATCGGCGAGGGTGAAGGGCCGGAGGAGCAGTCGCGCGGTGCGAAGAAACGGCTGGGGAGAGGTCACGGGTGACGGGTCGTGGGTTGTGAGTCATGGGTCGCAGTCCCTCGAACCTCGTGCC
>JBIOIC010000262.1:0-2972 GCA_044449625.1 Gemmatimonadales bacterium
ACCTTGCCCAGAGCGGAGAGCGCGTTGGCCACCGCGTCGATGGTGGCGGGCTCATCCCACTCGGCGTAGAGGTCGGGTTGTGCGAGATCTGTGCGGAGAAGACGAAGGGCGGAAACTGGATCGGAGGGGGAGTCGGAGATCGCCCCGGCCACCTGGGCCGGCGCTTCGGGTTTCTGGTTATAGGCGAGTCCGATCCGAATCGCCAAACGGTTCCTCAGGTCAAGATTGGCCGCAAAATTGTCCGCGGAGTCCGACGATGGCGTCACCACTCGCTACTAAAGTAAGAAATGATGGTGAAACGCACAATAGTTTTTTCCGGGAATTTTTCCGGAGGAGTGCTGCGCCTCACCCCCCGACCCCCTCTCCACGTTCGTGGAGAGGGGGAGGAGGAGCGTTCTCTCGACGAAATTTTCGGACCGAGCATCGTCGATGGATGTGAGCGCGCGTCGTGCATGATCATCATCACCTTCGAGTGTGATCAGTCAAATCGTTCCCCCTCTTCGCGTACGCGGAGAGGGGATCAGGGGGTGAGGCGGACGCGATGAAGAGCGCCCGCCACTAACAAACAACAAAGAGGCGCCCTCTCGGACGCCCCGGTGACCTGCGACCTGTCTCCTGTGCCCTACACTTTATGAAACCCCACTCGTCCCGCCTCCGTCCCGTCCGGCGCCGCGTAGATCTCGAAGTCCGTAAAGAGGCGTGGCGCTTCGACTTGCAGTACTCGGAGCACAGCTACCGCGAGGCGGCGGATCTCCTGTTCCGCCCCTTCCCCCAAGCGGAGTTCGAGCATCGTTCGCCAGGCGCGGACGTTGCCGCTGACCACGATCTTGGTCTCGGTCCCGTTGGGAAGGACGCTTCGCGCCGCCTCGCGCGCCATCTTCCGTCGGTGGATCTTGTCGGCGACCCCGGCGTACTTGGCCATCAGCCCTTCGACCGCCGCCACGTACGACGCCTGTGCCGCCGTCACCTGCGTCCGCCACGCCGCTTCGAGGGCTTCGTCGCCCAGAATCGCCGGTGGCACGACGAAGGCGGCGTGGCTCTCATCGACATAGCGCTGGGAGAGCTGGCTGTAACCAAAACCGGCGCGGTGACGGACCAGCTCGTGGGTGCAGGAGCGCGAGATCCCCTCGAGGAGGAGAACATACACCGAATGTTCGAACACCGACCCGTGTCCTTGGGTCAGGATGTTGGTGAGGTACGCCGCCGTCGTCCGTCCCGCCGGATTGTGCTGGCTCATGTAGCAGAGCCGCCCGGCGAACTCCGCCAGCTTCTCGCCGTCGGTCCCCGGCTCATTCCACTGGATCTTGAGATGCTCCGGTTCGACGAAGGTCGGCCGGGCGAGGAGGGTCACACGGGGGGCGCGGAGGAATTCCATGGGAGTCGATGGTCGTTAGTCGATGGTCGTTAGTCGATCGGAGCGTAAAGGTAGGCGGATGGGCGGATGGGCGCAGGGGTGAGAAGGGAACCGTCCTCCTTGCACTCGAAACTCCACGTTCGCAGCTTCGGACTACCAGCTACTCCCCCGCGATCTCCATCCGATCCTTCGCGTACCCGCCGGTGATCTCGATCTCCCGGAGCGCCGCCGCGATATCCTCCGGCAGCTCGACCGCGCTGGCGCCGAGCTTGAGCCGGGAGATCGCCGGAGCGGGAGTCGCCGCCGGGAGCTTGATCCCGGGGTTCAAGATCCCCGTGGGATCGAAGGTCTCCTTCACCTTCTGGAAGAGGGCAACGATCGGAGCCCCGTAAAGCTGGGTCAGGTACCCGCTCCGGAGTCGACCGTCGCCGTGCTCCCCGGTCGGGGTCCCGCCCAGCGCGATCACTTCCGCCGTCACCTCGTCGAGGAGGGTCGCGACCTGCTGCTCCCACCCGATGGTCCGGATGTCGGGGAGGAGGTTCACGTGGACATTCCCGTCCCCCGCGTGGCCGAAGATGACGACGTCGAGTTTCTTTTCCGCCGCGAGCCGCCGCACCGCCGTCACGTAGTCGCTGAGTCGGGGGACGGGGACGCAGGCATCTTCGATCACCTGAAGCGAGCGGCGGCCGGATTGACCCGCCAGGATCGGGCTCGCGGCGTGGCGAAGCGCCCGGAGCTCCTCCTGCTCCTCCTCCGAGAGCGCCACCGTGATGTCGTCGCTCCAGTCCCGCGCCACCTCGGCCGCATCGCCGCAGCGGCGATCGACCTCCTCCTGATCGGTCCCCTCAAACTCGACCAGGATCGCGGCGGCCGCCTCCCCCTGGAGATCGAGGGCCCGGGCCGCCGGAGAGTCCTTCACGATCTCCAGGAAACTCTGGTCGAGGAGTTCGACCCCCGACGGCTCGAAGGCGAGGAGTGCCGGGACCAGCTCGTTCAACCGGTCGAGGCTCGGCAGGGTGAGACGGAGTGCGGCGTGGAAGGGGGGGATCGGATCGAGCCGCCAGACGATCTCGGTGACGATGCCGAGCGTTCCTTCCGATCCGATCACGAGATCGAGGAGGTCGCCGCTCTGCAGATAATGATTGAGGGCGTAGCCCGCCGAGTTCTTCCGCACCTTCGGGAACCGTTCGGCAATGAGGGGGGCATTCCGGCGGATCATCGGCTCCATCTCCCGGGCAAAGCGGGCGAGGATCGGGCTCTCGTGTTCCGGTGTCGGTTTCGCGCCGGCGACATCGTGACGGGTGAGGTGCAGCGTCCGGCCGTCTGCGGTGATGAGGGTGGCGGCCACTACCCAGGGCCGCACGCTCCCGTAGCGGACCGACCGCGCCCCCGACGCATTGGTGGACAGCATCCCGCCGAGGGTGGCCCAGCGCCCGCTGGAGGGATCGGGAGGGAGCCGAAGTCCTTGTTTCGCCGCTTCGGCGTTGAGCGCGCTGAAGGAGACGGCGGCGCCGGTGCGGGCCAGCCGGGCCGCGGGGTCGATCCGCAGGAGGTCGCGATTCACGTCGCCGAGGTCGACGATGATCCCGTCTCCCACGTTCCCTCCCCCCATCGCGCT
>JBIOIC010000263.1:0-2949 GCA_044449625.1 Gemmatimonadales bacterium
CTCTGGATCCTTCGCTTCGGGAGGCCGAGCGACAACTATCGCTACGACCTGATCGCGGTCCACGAGGGGTCGGGGGGCGCCCGCCGGATCGAGCATGTGGAGGATGCGTGGCGGGGGTAGGCGCAGAGGCGCAGGGACGCAGAGACGCAGAGACGCAGAGGCGCAGAGACGCAGAGACGGAGGTGGAGGGGTGCGTGGGAGAGGCGCCCCGCCTACGCGGCTGTTCACACGCCTACGCGCTTACACCACGTGCCTCTTGCTTCGGTCCCTATTCGGTAATATATTGCTGACGTGCATAAGTGACTCAAAACACTCCACTTAACGACTTCGAGGGCCCTATGGCGGCTGAAGAGACCACCACCAAGCTGGAGGGGGAGCGGAAGAAGGCGCTGAACCTCGCCATCTCCCATATCGAGAAGACCTTGGGCAAGGGGTCGATCATGCGGATGGGAGCGGACTCCCCCCGGGTCAAGGTGGCCGCCATCCCCACCGGAGCGATCAACCTCGACGCCGCCATCGGGATCGGCGGGGTTCCCCGCGGCCGCATCACCGAGATCTACGGCCCCGAGTCTTCCGGCAAGACGACCCTCACCCTGCATCTGGCCGCCAACGTCCAGCGGGCCGGCGGGGTCGCCGCCTATGTCGACGCGGAGCACGCCCTTGACATCGACTACGCCAAGAAGCTGGGCGTCGACATCGAGAATCTCCTCGTCTCTCAGCCCGACACGGGGGAGCAGGCCCTGGAGATCGTCGACATCCTGGTCCGTTCCGGCGCGGTCGACCTGGTGGTCATCGACTCGGTGGCGGCGCTGGTGCCGAAGGCCGAAATCGAAGGAGAGATGGGCGACAGCCATATGGGGCTCCAGGCCCGGCTGATGAGCCAGGCGCTCCGGAAGCTGGCCGGCGCCATCAATCGCTCCCACTGCGCGGTGGTCTTCATCAACCAACTGCGCGAGAAGATCGGCGTGATGTTCGGCAATCCCGAGACCACCACCGGGGGCAAGGCGCTCAAGTTCTACGCCTCGCTCCGGCTCGACATCCGCCGGGTCGGTCCGGTCAAGGACCGGGAGGCGGTGATCGGCAACCACGTGCGGGTCAAGGTGGTGAAGAACAAGGTGGCGCCGCCGTTCAAGCAGGCGGAGTTCGACATCATGTTCGACGAGGGGATCAGCCACGCCTCGCTGGTGGTGGACATCGCTTCGGAAGCGAACATCATCCAGAAGTCGGGAGCCTGGTATTCCTACGGCGACCAGCGGATCGGGCAGGGGCGCGAGAATGCCAAGCTCTTCCTCAAGGACAATCCGGCGATGATGGCCGAAGTCGAGGGCAAGGTGAAGGAGTTCCTCGGCGTTCGGAGCGGTGGCGCCGCGGGGGCCGTTGCGGTGGCGGACGACGCCGATGCCGACGAGGAGTAATGCCGGCGCGGTCTCTCCGGAGAGATCGCGATGAGGTGGGGGCCGAGGCCCGGTGCCCGCGTCGCGGAGACGGCGGTCATCCCCGGGGAGGGGCGGATCACGGGGGTCGAGCCCGATCCTCGGCGGGCCGGTGCCGTTCGCATCGCGGTCGATGGCCGCCCCCGATGGACGGTGGGGGCGGACGCGGTGCTTGGCGTGGTCGCCGGGTGCCGGCTTGATGAGGCGCTCCTCGTCCGGCTCGAGACCGCCGCCGATGCGGAAGCGGCCTTTCGCACGCTGCTGCGGTGCCTCACTCGCCGCGGTTTTGCGCGGGGAGACCTGGGCCGGCGGCTGAAGCAACGGGGCCACCCGGTCCCGGCGGTGGACTCCGCCCTCGACCGGGCACAGGGCCTCGGCCTGCTGGATGACACCGTCTTTGCACGCACCTATATGGAGACGCGAGCGACGCGGGGGCGGGGCCCGGCGCGGGTGGCGCGCGACCTCGGCGCGATGGGGGTTGAGCGCGGGATCATCGAGCGGACCTTGGCGGCCTGGCCGGCGAGTGCGGCCCCGGAGCAACTCGCCCGTGAGCTTGCGACCAAGCGGGTGCTCCAGCTCAAGGGGCTCGATCGCGTGACCCGCCGCCGGCGGCTGGTGGCCTTCCTTGCCCGGCGCGGTTTTACCGGGAGCGCCGTGATGGCGGTGGTGCGGGAGGTGTTGGGGGGGTAATGCGTACTGCGTGGCGCGGACTGCGTACTGCGTGTCCGGATGACGATCTCCGTTGAGTCATGTACGCGAGCCTGGCGCGGCACGCGGTCCGCAGCACGCGTCCCGGCTCTCACGTCTCACGTCTCACGTCTCACGTCCCTATATTCCCCCTTATGCACGCCCACCAGATCCGCCGCAAGTTCCTCGACTTCTTCGTCGCCAAGGGGCACCGCGAGGTGCCTTCTTCGTCCCTCATTCCCGCGGACGATCCGACGCTGCTCTTCACCAACGCCGGGATGAATCAGTTCAAGCGGGTCTTTCAGGGGGTTGAGCAGCGGGAGTACCGCCGAGCCACGACGGCGCAGAAGTGCGTCCGGGCCGGCGGCAAGCACAACGACCTCGAACAGGTGGGCTATACCAAACGGCACCACACCTTTTTCGAGATGCTGGGCAATTTCTCCTTCGGCGACTACTTCAAGCGCGACGCGATCGCCTTCGCCTGGGAGTTCGTGACCGGGAAAGAGTGGCTGGGGCTCGATCCGGAACGGCTGCGGGTCACTGTCCACCAGAGCGACGATGAAGCGCGCAAGCTCTGGCGCGAACTCGCCGGGTTTTCTGATGAGCGGATCTACGGCCTCGGTGACAAGGACAACTTCTGGCAGATGGGGGACACCGGTCCCTGCGGTCCCTGCACCGAGATCTATGTCGACCTCGAGTGGAAGCCGGGGCAGAAGGCGGCGCGGGTGGGGCAGGAGGAGTTCGAGCGGCTGGCGGAGGAGGGGCGCTTCCTTGAAATCTGGAACCTCGTCTTCATGCAGTTTGACCGGGCAGCGGACGGCACCCGGAC
>JBIOIC010000264.1:0-2932 GCA_044449625.1 Gemmatimonadales bacterium
CACCATGATGTGCGCCCCGCGCCGCGGAGCGTCTCCCGGATCGACTTGCTGGTCACCTGTGCCGCGAATGACGCGCTCTGCCGCCCCGGGCCGGCGCAGCCGCACAGGCACAGCGCGAGCAGGATACCGGGAGTCGGTCGCCGCCACGCGGCATCGGCAGATCGGAGCAGTAGGTTCATGGGGACCGCAGAAAGTTACCGGAACCCGGGAGCGGGTCAAAGCGTCATCGCGCGCCGCCGAAGACCAGATCGAACCGCGGTCCGCGGCCATCAGGCGTGAGCGGCTGACTCAGATCGAAGCGCACCGCCCCTCCAAGAAAGGAGAGCCCGATCCCGGCGTCGGCAAAGACCGGCCCGCCCAGCACACCACCGACGGCACCGGCCTGCCCCGCATCGCCGAAGAGCACCGGCCGCACCGCACCCCGCCGGAGCGGGAGATCGAACTGGGCCGCCCAGAAGGCGGACCCGCTTGCGCTGCCATACTGATACGCGCGGACGGTCCACGGTCCGCCCAGGCGAAAGGCGCTCTGCGGCAGAGGATGCGCCGTCGCCACGCCGCCGCGAAGCGTGAGTGCCGGCCCCGCACCTCCAGCCCAGAGCGGCCCGCGCCATTCGCCGACCACCTTGGCCGTCGCTCCCGGCGCGCCACCCAGGACGTCCGTGGCGATCATCCACTGCACGTCCCCGCGCCGCTTGGTCAATTGGAGCGTCGCCCCGCCGAAGGTCCCCTCCGCCAGCGCCGGATTGACCGGAAAGTGCCCGTCACCGCCCAGAAAACTGTTCACCGCCGACCTCGCCTCGGTCACGACGCCCCGCTCATTCTCCACTCGGCCCGTCAATGACAGATCCAGCCCGAGCCCGACGGAGGTCTCATACCGGAGCGAGCCCCCTTGCGTCAATCCCCAGTCGGCGGCGTCGTGCGCCGTGAAGAGCGCGTCGACCGAGTTCGCGAGCAGTTTGGGCGAGAAGACCTGATCGACCCCCGCCACCTCGCGATAGCCGCTCAGGGTCCACCGCCCCGTCGGCGCCTCGCGTACGAACTCGAGCCGCCCGGTCAGGCGCTGATCGCTCAGGCCGTAACGCGCGGTCGCATACACCGAAGTGAATTGCATCCCGAAGAGCGGCGCCCGCCATCCAAATCCCGGCGCAAGCCCCTCCACTCGATCATAGCGGAAGACGTCGACCAGCTTCTCGTACGCAAAGCCGGCCCCCGGACGCCCGGCCATCTCGGGGGTAAGGTCTTCGGACATCGTGGCGAGCTGCTGCTCGATCTCTCGCAGATCGGCGCGGTCATCTCCAGCCCGGTCGAGCACCAGCGAATCGGCCCACCCCCGGAACGCGAGCAACGAGTCTCGAGGCGGCACGTGCAGCTCGTAGCGGCCTCCGTTCTCCAGCCTTCCGGCGTAGTCCCTCCGTCCTCCCCGCACCGAGTCGGCGTGTTCCTCCCCTTTCCGGCCGCCGCGATCTCCCGAGGAATCCGCGGTAGTGTCGGGGAGCGGCAGGGTAAAGGCGATGGTCCGTCCGGTATTGATCCGGTAGTCATCGAAGGTGGTAGTGACCTCGAAGGGAACCACCACGTCACCGATGAAGGGGATCACCGCCTGGCCCGACAAGGTCTGACGGAACGGCATCCAGTGGCGTCCATCTTCGAGTGCGTACTCGAGATCGGCGTCAACGGTGAGAATCCGGTTGGCCCACTTGTTGTCGCTGGCCGCCGACGCGGAGTCCTCGCGCGTCGGATGCTCCGGCACCGACCAGAGCCCGGTGCCGACAAAGCGGAACGAGAAGCGGACGACGTCATCGCTCGCGACATCCACCCAGATCGTGCCCGTCACCAGCGCCGGCGCATCATGCCGCGGGGTGACGCGTATGCCGAGGAGCTTGATGGGGCGGCCGCCCTGGCCCTGCACCCGCAGACTGTCCACCAGCGCGTAGTGGTACCATCGGGGGCCATCGGCCGCGAACGGATGGAGCGCGGCCCGCGCGGGCAGGTCATTCCCCAGCAGCCGCACCGAATCTCCAAGCGCGCGCGGGATGAACCAAGGGCGATTGGCCCCTCCATCGCCGTCACCGCCGATGTCGAGGTCCGGCAGCCGGGTCCGCGAGCGCCGCCCGAGCACGTCGACCCGCAGGTCGTTCGGCCGCTGCCAATGGACCACGGCCTCCTGCTCCGCGACCGCGAACGGCGGGATCCGCGCCCAGCGCCGGCGTCCGAGCGCCAGGCTCAGCCGGAAATGCAGCCGGGCCGAATAGTCGGTGACGAGGGAGTCTTGCGCGTGGTGGCGGGCCATCGCCCGCGCGACCACAATCTGTGTAGCGGAATCGGCGAACGGCGGAAGTGTGTCGGCGCCGGGCGGCGCCGCGAGAAGAACGACTAGGAGGAGTGCGTCCATCGACTGCGGCCGTCACGGTGCAGCCCGTAAGCCTTGAGTCTCCGCCACAGCGTGGTCCGGCTGATCCCGAGATGCTTGGCGGTTTCGGCCAGCTTCCAGCCGTGGGTATCGAGCGACCGGACGATCGCCTCCTTCTCCCGCGCGGCCAGCGTCGTCGGACCCGCAATCCCCGGGATGAACATCGCTTCCCCCAGCTCCAGCGTCCCGGCCCGCAGCGGACGCAGCCGCCCGCCGAGCGCCGCCAGGCGCGGCATCAGATCCGCCGCCCCTTCGGCCAGGTCGAACTGGTCCTGCAGCGCCTCGCGGGCCTGCTGATTGGCGTACAGGACTTTCCCCTCACGGTCGAACACGATGACCCCCTCGCTGAAGCCATCGAGGAGGGCCTTCGCGAGCGGGGAAAAGACCGAGGGGATGGGGGTCGGGATCGAGGTCTTCATGGTCTCGGGCATGTCCTGAATACGCAAAAGTGGGCCTTGGGGTTTCATTCCGGCACATCTGGTAAGTTGTTGTGGATCAATTGGTTGTGAATCTGCCCCTCAC
>JBIOIC010000265.1:0-2927 GCA_044449625.1 Gemmatimonadales bacterium
CGCTGCCACCACCGGAGATGACCGAGAAGTGCACCGGCACCCCGGCGACGCCGAGGTTATCCAGCGCCTTGGCTTGGACAGTGATCGGGAGCGTCGCAGCCGCGCCCACGGTGCCGGTCTGGTTGTCGCCACCGGTCTTGACCAGCGCGGTCGCGACCGGGACGAAGAAGACCGTCGTCGTATCGGCGATCCCGGTCGGAGTGGTGCCGATCACCTTGAGGGTGCCGCGGTGGTTGGGCGCGCGGAGGAGCCCGGTCGCGTTCATCTTCGCGAGCGTGGTATCGCTGGTCTTCCAGCCGACGTAGAACTGCGTCACCGGGGTCCCGGCGGAGTCGGCGGTGGCGCTGTAGCGGACCGAATCGCCCAGGGCGATGGCGGTGTCTTTTGGCGCCACCGTGATGTGCGTGATCCCCTTGCCCGGTCCGACGAAGGCGAGGTTCACCACCGGGAGCGGGGAGCTCCCCGGCGGCCCATTCACGATCACGACACTCTGGGTCGCGCTGAAAACGATGTTCGGCCCCGCCTTGAGCTCGATCAGTGCCTCGAGGGTGTCGGTCTGCTGCGAGAGCGAAACCAGCAACGCGAGCTTCAGGTTGCTCGAGTCGGCGGGGAAGAAGGCGGTGGTGTCGAGGACGATCGTGCTGGGAAGGCGAGTGAGCCGGATGTGGACGCTGTCGATCACGATGCCGAAGCTCGCCGGCGGACCGCTCAGATGGGTGACCGGCCGGAACCCGAAGTACCCGGCCCCTCCACGGGACGGTCCTCCCATATGGTCGTCGGAACAGGTGGCGACCGCGATGGCGAGAAGCCCGGCGGCGGCCAGGCGGAGGAGGGTGCTGGAACGGGAAGAGCGGCGGCCAGTGGCGGTCGTCGGGGGCATCGGGGTCCCTGGAGCGGGCATCCGCCCTGGTCGGAGGAACCGGGACCAGGGACTCTGGTAGCTAGTAGCTAGGGAAGGCAAATATAGGGCCCACAAAGAAGCCGGCTAGGGCGGGGGTCACATTGCCCCGGTGTCCCCCGGCCCCTCGGCTGCCGGGCTTGACGACTCCGCGGGTCAGTGATACTGTATGGCAACACCAATACAATCAGCGGAGCCCCGGTGTTCGAACGGATTGATCCTCGAAGTCCCACGCCGCTCTATGCCCAGATCGCCGAGCGGATCAAGGTGGCCATCGCCGCCGGAGAGCTCGCCCCCGGCGCCGCCCTCGAGTCGGTGCGCGCCCTCGCCGGCCAGCTCCGGGTCAACCCGGCCACGGTCGTCCAGGCCTATCGCGAACTGGAAGGAGAGGGATTCGTGGAGATGCGCCAAGGGAGCGGCACCTTCGTCCGCGTGTTGAGCGCCGAGCGCCGCAGCCGCCAGCGCGATGCCCAGGCCCGCCAGCTGGTCCGCGCGATGCTGGCTGAGGCGGCGCGGCTCGGCGTCACTCCGACGGAGCTGCGCGCCGCCATCCAGAACGAGATGAAGGAGGGGACCCGATGACCGCGCTCGCCATCGAGACCCACGGCCTCGGGCTCAGGCTGGGACGGAGCTTCGCGCTCGAAGGAATCCATCTCGCCGTTCCGGTTGGCGCCATCTACGGCTTCCTCGGCCCGAATGGCGCCGGGAAGACCACGACCATCCGGACCTTGCTCGGCCTCTACCCCAAGTTCAGCGGCGCCGTCTCCCTGCTCGGTCTCTCGATCCCCGCGCGGCTTCCCGAAGCGCTCGGCCGGCTGGGATACGTTCCCGAGCGGCCCCATCTCTACCGGCGGCTCACCATCGCTCAGTCGCTCGAATTCCACGCCGCCTTCCATCGGCGGTGGGACGCGCCCTGGGTCGGCGAACTCACCAAGCGCTTCCGGCTCGAAGCGACCGCGGAAGTGGGTCGGCTCTCCAAGGGGGAGACCGCCAAGCTGATGCTGCTCCAGGCCCTCGGTGCCAAGCCCGAGCTGCTCGTGCTCGATGAGCCGACCGATGGGCTCGATCCGGTCGTCCGGCGGGACGTGCTTTCAGCACTCGTCGAGTATGTCGAGCGGAGCGGCGCGACGGTCTTCATCTCCAGCCATCTGGTCCACGAACTGGAACGGATCTGCGACTGGGTCGGCGTGATGGATCGCGGCCGGCTGGTGACCCAGGTGCGAATGGAAGCGTTCAAGCACGGGATCAAGCGGATCCGGGTGGCGGCGGGCACCGCCGCGCCGGAAGGGGCGCCCTTTCGGGTGCTCTCCCGCGATGCGGCACTCGGCGGTGAGGAGTGGGTGGTGGGGGACTGGACCGCGGAATCGGCGGTGTGGGCCCTGGCGCACGGTATGCCGGTGCGCGAGGTCGTCGATCTCGACCTCGAAGAGGCCTTCGTGGAGCTGCTTCGCTCCTTCCGGGGCGAGACCGGGAGGGCCGCCTGATGTTCCAAGTCATCCTGAAGCAGGTGTGGCGGGATTCGCGCTGGATGCTGCTTTTCCTGGCGGCGTGCACAGTGGTCGTGACCGAAGGCGCGGTCCGGTTGGTGGTGCCGGGCGCCGGGTCACTCTCCCCGATGACCATCCTGGTCGAGGCCCAGTTCTGGGGACTCGCAATGCCGGTGCTCGCCTTCTTCGCGGCCCTTCTTCTTTCGATCATCACCTGGTGGCCCGATCGGCGCGGCTGGTGGGTCTACGCCCTCACCTTGCCGGTGGCCAGGGAGCGGTACGTCGCCCTCCGGGCGGCGGCGGGTGGAGTGTTGCTGGCGGGGTTGGCGCTGGCGTTCTGGCTCGCGGCGCTGGCCGCGGCGGGCCGGGCGGTGCTGCCCGAGGGGTTGCAGACCTATCCGAATGCGCTGGCACTCCGTTTTGCGCTCGCACTCCTCGCCTGCCACGCGCTCTGGACCCTCTGCTCCCTGGCCGGGCGGACGGTGGCGCGGGTGGTCGGGATCGCGATCGTGGTGGTCGTCCTGCTCGAACTCCTGAACGTC
>JBIOIC010000266.1:0-2922 GCA_044449625.1 Gemmatimonadales bacterium
AGCGAAGGGCGCCGCGGTCCCCGCGGGCCGGTGATCGCCAGCTGGTTCTTCGTCATCACGCACTGACCGCGGGTCGGACCGGGCAAGGGGGCGGTTAGGTTTCCCCCATGCCCGAGTCCGATCCGTCCCGCCCGAACGACGCCGCAGATACCTCGTTCCTAGACCGCGTCCGTGACACGATCGCACTGCTCGAATCGATCGTGCTCGACCGGGGGCTCCTCGCTCCCCTTCCGCGCGAGGACTATCAGCGCCTGATCACCGCTGTCGAACTGGTCTATCACCCCGACATCGTGGCCCGCCGACGCCTGGTCAAGGCCACCGCGCGCCAACGGAAGGCGGAAAAGAACCAGCGGGAAGAGAGCATCCTCCACCAGACGGGGATCCGCGAGCTCCGCCGGAAGCCCGTCTTCACCACTCCCAACGTCTTCCCGCCGGAGGGTTTTGCCCAGCAGGACGTGACCGACCGTCCCGACTTCCGCGAAGCCCTGGAGCCACAGCACTGCTACATCTGCAAACAGGACTTCACTGCCCTTCATCACTTCTACGACCAACTCTGCCCCACCTGCGCCGCCTTCAACTTCCGGAAACGGACCGAACTGGCCGACCTCAGCGGCCGGGTGGCGCTCCTGACCGGCGGCCGGGTCAAGATCGGCTATCAGGCGGGGTTGAAGCTCCTCCGCTCCGGCGCCACCCTCATCGTCACCACCCGTTTCCCCCGTGACTCAGCGGCGCGCTACGCCCGCGAGCCCGATTTCGCCGAATGGGGGGGCCGCCTGGAGATCTTCGGGCTCGACCTGCGGCACACGCCGAGCGTGGAGGCGTTCTGCCATCACATCCTGACGACCCGTGACCGGCTCGATTTCATCATCAACAACGCCTGCCAGACGGTGCGGCGTCCGCCGGACTTCTACGCCCACATGATGGAACACGAGACAGCAGCACTCCACGATCTCCCGGAGCAGGTGCGCGGCCTCCTCGGCGCCTACGAAGGCCTCCGCGGCTACCGGATGCTCCCAGAAGGCGCTGCCGTCCTCGGCGCGCCTGGTGTCGCCGCCGTCCTCGGCGCGCCTGATGCCGCCGCCGTTGCGCCGCGCGAGCACGGCCTCGGCGGGATGGCGGGAATGACCCACCCGGCCGAACTCTCGCAGGTACCCCTGCTCCCCGATGAGCGGACGGCGCAGAGCGATCTCTTCCCTGCGGGGCGGCTCGATCAGGATCTGCAGCAGGTGGACCTGCGGGGCCGCAACTCATGGCGGTTGTTGCTGGCGGAGGTGTCGTCGGTGGAATTGCTGGAGGTGCAGCTGGTCAACGCGATCGCGCCGTTCATCGTCAACGCGCGATTGAAGCCGCTGATGCTGCGAACCCCGGGACGCGACAAGCACATCGTCAACGTCTCGGCGGTCGAGGGCCAGTTCTATCGGAACTTCAAGACCACCCGCCATCCGCATACCAACATGGCGAAGGCGGCGCTCAACATGATGACGCGCACTTCCGCCACCGACTATCACGCCGACGGCATCCACATGAACAGCGTGGACACCGGCTGGGTCACCGATGAGGATCCGGCGGAGATCGCGGCGCGGAAGGTGGCCGAGCACCGGTTCCACCCGCCGCTCGACATCGTGGACGGCGCGGCGCGGATCGTGGACCCGATCATCGCCGGGATCAACAGCGGCGAACACGTCTGGGGACAGTTCCTGAAGGATTACAAACCGACCGACTGGTAGGAGAACGACACGGACATCGCGGTCGGATCAGAACAGCGGAACATCCTTCGCTCCGCTCAGGACAGGCTCCGCGACTCACAGCTTACGACTCAGATCCCGCACATCGCGACCAGATCAGAACAGCGGAACACGGAGACACGGAGGATTTGCGGAGGCTCGGAGAACTGCTCGTCAGTGTGGTCGACTGGGCAAGCTCCTTACGCTCGACCCACGACTCACAACCAACGACTCACACTCACGACCCGCACCTCACGACCCCGGCAGCACCTTGTCTTTCAGGAACCCCCAGGCGTCGGCGTCGATCTGATCGGAGATGGCGAAGTAATTGTGATTGTGGCCCGGCAGCTCGACGTAGTGCACGGTGAATCCGGCGGCCAGCAGGAGGTCGCGGGTCCGGCGGACCCCGGCGAGCGGGATAAGCTGATCACGATCGCCGATGTAGATCGCGATCGGCATCTTCCGCGCGGCCCGCGCGATCAGGCCGGTGTACTCCTCGGCGATCCCCATCGCGTGGATCGCCGCGGCGGCGAAGTAACGCGACTCCAGCAGCGCCGCGTCATACGCCAGATACCCTCCCATCGAATGCCCGAAGAGGTAGACCCGGCGCGGATCGATCTTCGCGCCGCGCCGGGCGTCCTCCACCATGCAGTGAAAGACCTGAGGGGCGAGCGCTTCGAACGCGATGGTCTGCGGAATGTCCGGCGCCAGCAGTACGATCCCGTCCTGCCGGGCCAGATCCTTCCAAGCTTCCACCATCGACACCGGTTCGCCGCCGGCGCCGTGCAGCAGGACGATCGCCGGGGCCGGCGCACCCTGGAGCGGGACATAGAGGACATAGTGGTAGGTGCTGTCGCCGCAGCGGACGACGTGCCACTCACCAGGCGCCGATGGGGCGGAGCCCGACAGCGGCACACCCGCGCCGAGCAGGAGGAGCCAGAGGAGTCCGCGAAGCCGAATCACGTTGCGCACCTCTCGATCGATGGTCCATATTGACCCTGTCACCTTCACCGTCCGTCCCTCTCCCGCGAGCACCCCTGTGACGACGCGCGCCGCTGGCCTTTTCGACGTCAAGATCAACCCGCTCGACGCCTACAACCGCGCCGAAGGCGCCTCACTCGGCCGGATGTCGATCGACAAGGAGTTCCACGGGGACCTCGAGGCGAAGAGCCAGGGAGAGATGCTCACCGCGATGGGA
>JBIOIC010000267.1:0-2917 GCA_044449625.1 Gemmatimonadales bacterium
GCCCGGACCCGCCGGCACCATCTCTGGTTTCCATCAACGCGGTGCCCTGGGGCAACGTGTTTGTGGACGGGCGTGCCATCGGCAATACGCCGCTGGTCGACATCCCGATCTCCGCCGGGCGGCATGAGATCTTGGTCCAGCGCGAAGGCTACGTTCCCTACGACCGGATAGTCGACCTTAGTCCACACGAGCAGATGCGCCTCACTGAGATCGTCCTCCGAGCGGTGACACGATGAGGCGGTGCCTCATGGTCGCCACCTGGTTCGCGCTCGTGGCGACCCAGCCGCTGACGGCGCAAGCCGGCGCCCAGGCGCTGACGCGAGCGGTGCAGGCGTATCAATCGCTGGATTACGCCTCGGCGGTCGAATGGCTCGGTCAGAGTCTCCGTCCAGGACCCTCCGGTGCGCTGTCCTCTGCGGAGCGGCGGCAGGCGCTCAGCTATCTCGGCGCCGCCGAGTTTTTCCGAGGCCAGCGCCCTGCGGCGATCGCGGCGTTCCAGGAGATCATCCGGAGTGATCCCGACGCCGGCCTCGACACCCTGGTCTTCCCCCCGCAGGTCACCACTTTCTACGACTCGGTCCAGGGCTCGACCCCCGCCATCGTGATCGATGCCCCGGCCGAGGCGGAGCTTGCCCCGCAGGGGGACCCTCTGTCGATCCGGGTCCGAAGCGTCGCGGTCGACGACCTCATCATCTCGGTCATTCAGGGTGATACGACCCTGATCCGCCAGCTGTATGCCGGCCCCGCGCCGAGGTCGCTCGTGGCGACCTGGGACGGCTTCGGCAGTGCCGGCTCGCTGCGAGAGGGACGCTACCTCCTCCGCGTGCACGGCACTGGAAGACGCGGCGAGCGAGTGGTGGAGGTGCCGATCGACTTGAACCGCGCCCCCACTGATACCGTGCCCTGGCCCACCCCACCGCCAAGCAGCCCCGGACCGGCATCCCGTCCACCGGATTTGCGACCCGGACGCTCACTTGCCGCCGGATTGGTCACCGGCGGAGCCGTCGCCTTGCTGCCGACACTCGTCTCGACCGATCCGCAGCCGATGGCGGGGCGTTGGGGGATCGGGATCGCAGCCGCAGTGGCTGGCGTGGCGGTCTTTGTTGCCGGCCGCTCCAGGGACCGCGACATCCGCCCTCCCCTCTCCGAAGACATGGATCGCGCGCTTGCGGCGGCCCGAGCCGAAAATGCCCGTCGCCGCGCGGCCGCGCCGATCCAGCTCAAGCTCGGCCCGGCCACGGACGTCACGCCGGAATCCCCGTGAGAGGGGCGCCGTGGGCTGCGGCCCTGGTCCTCGCGAGCCGGTCGGTCGTCGCGCAGGCCCCATCGGCCTCCCTCCGACTCGACGCGGCCAGCACTTCGATCCGCGCTGATGTGGCGGACAGCCGATTGACCGGAGCGTTGTACGGCGGCGGAGGGATACTCGCGCTCGGCCACCTCTTCCTGACCGCCGGATACGGCGAAGCCAATCTTCATCCCGACCGCGGCCCCGGCGGCGTGACACATCTGGTCCAGGGGGGGATCGAGGTCGGGGCGCGCCCGTGGCCCTGGTTTGCGGTCTCCGCTGGACCCTTTGCGCGGGCGCTGACTGGTGACTCAGGCACCCAGCGCCAAGTCCTCTGGTGGCTCAAAGGCCGCGTGGAGATGCCCATCCTCCACGAACGACTGTCGAGCTACGTCGAGTTGTGGCAGGCCCTGGCCCAGCGCGCTGACCCTTCCGGCGCCGGCGGACCGGCGCGCGGAGGGAGCGCCGGACTCGCCCTTCATCTGACGCAGCTCCTCGCGTTGCATCTCGGGTATCGAGTCGAGGAGACGCCATCCGGTAATGGCGCCGGTGAGCAGACGGTCGAAGCGGTAACGCTGGGAGTCCAGGTTTCGCCGCAATAGCCACCGGAGCCCGAAACGGGTCACCCGAAGGTGCAGCACAACTGGCAACATGGTCCGACGACAAAGCCCCGCTCGGCCGTAAGGCCAAGCGGGGTCTATGCTTCGAAAGTGGGCCTGGGAGGAGTTGAGCCGAAGGCGAGCGCAGCTCTACCGACGACCCCACGGCCTAAGAACAGAACGGACCTCCATCCGCGATCTCGAATGGGGGCCCGTTGACCGTTCACTGTCGACCGTTCACCGCTTGAGTGGGCCTGGGAGGAGTTGAACCTCCGACCTCACGCTTATCAGGCGTGCGCTCTAACCACCTGAGCTACAGGCCCGGACACCCGGGCGTTCCCGCCCGGCCGGGGCGAGGAGGATAACCGGCGTTCCACCCTCCGGCAACGTAGCACCGGAGGGCCGACGCTCAGTCGTCGCCGCCGCCGCGCCGGCCGCGCTTGGGAGTATCCTCGTCCGCATCCTCATCGACGTGGACGTTCTCCTCATCAAGGTCGTCGTCGAGATCATCCTCATCGTCGTCGGCATCCTCGTCATCGTCGAGGTCGTCATCCTCGTCTTCGTCGTCGTCATCCTCGAAGGCGAACCCGTCGTCCTCGAACTCATTCCCATCGTCGTCCAGCGGACGCCGGCGCGCTTCCAGGACCAGCACCGACTCCTCCTCCCAGACCAACATAGTATCCTCCGGCTGAGAAAGGTTCAGCCTCTGTAGCGGTGGTGATTGATACCGCAGGCCCATCGCCCGCGTCAGGATGCGTTCTCCGCCCGGGCCGCCGCCCGGGTGGCCTTCTTCCGATCATTCGCCGCGAGCAGCCGCTTCCGGAGCCGGATGGTCTTCGGCGTGATCTCGATCAGCTCATCCTCCTCGATGTACTCCAGCGCGTACTCGAGGGTGATCTGCCGCGGCGGCTCCAGGATGACCATGTCGTCCGACGCGGTCGTCCGCATGTTGGAGAGCTTCTTCTCCTTCGTCACGTTCACGTCCATGTCCCCCGGCCGGGAGTTCTCCCCCGCCACGAGACCTTCGTACACC
>JBIOIC010000268.1:0-2899 GCA_044449625.1 Gemmatimonadales bacterium
CCCCCGAGACGATCACCAGCCGCGCCCTCTTCCCCGCCGCGCCGGCCAATCGCTCCCCCTCGGTCAGATCGACGGTCTCATCCTGATCGCCGTGGAGCAGGAGCCAGGGGACGGCGATCGTGGCGGCCGCCGCGGCGATGTTGAGCCGTCCGCCGCCCTGCTGCTCTACCTCTTCCAGCACGTCGAGATAGAGCGGCAGGATCTGATGGGTCCGGCTGTTCACCACATCGAGCCGGCCGCGAGCCCGCCAGTCCGCCTTGACCCCCGCACTCCACCGATCGACACCGCCGATGGCACTCCAGGTCACGAGCCCCCTGATGCGGGGATCGCGGGCGGCATGCAGTACCGCTACGCCGCCGCCGCGGGAGTGGCCGAAGAGCCCGACACCGGAAACCGATGCCACACCCAGCTCTCCGGCGACGAGCGCGTCAACGACGGTGCGGACGTCGGCGAGCTCGGCCGAGTAGGTGTTGTGCCCGAAGCGATCGGGGAGGGTGAATTCTCCGGCGGCATCAACACCGGAGCCACTCGGATTCAGCGTCACCGCGGCGAGCCCGGCCCGGGCCAGCCGTTCCGCCAGCGCCGGGAAGAAAGCCCAATCCTTGAAACCCTTGAAGCCGGGAAGGAGGACCACCGCCGGACGTGCCTCCCCTCGCGCGGCCGCGCGCACGTCGACCGCGATCGGCCCGAGCGCGCCGGAAAGGCAATGGGTCGTGAGTGTCGGTGTCGCCATCTCGATGCAAAGGGTAATCCGTGGTTCCACGGATGCAACGCGTCTCCCCGTAGTCCACCGGAATTGACCGGTTTGGCGCCGCTCAGGATACTTGCCGCGCATCAACCCATTGCGCCGCAACGCCGGCGACGTTCACCGCACCACCATGGGAGTTCCAGTGCCACCCGTCCGTTCATCCCTCCTCATCGCCGTCCTCGCCATCGCGCCGGCTCTCTCCGCGCAGACGGCCACCGATACCACCAGGCACCCGATCCAGGTCGCCCCGCTCGTCGTCACCGCCGATCGGAGACCGACCACGGCCTCGGACGCGACGGCGCTGGTGCGCGTGATCGACTCCGCCGCGATCGCCCGGCGCGCGGCGAGCGACCTCCCGACGATCCTGCGGGACGTCCCCGGCATCCAGGCCGATCCGGTGGTCGGGTCGGGATTGGGCGTGAGCCTGGAAGGTCTCGGCTCCGATCGGGTGCTCGTCCTCCTCGACGGCGCGCCCCTCACCGGTCGGCTCGACGGACAGTTCGATCTCAGCCGCGTCAATCCGGCGCTGCTTGCGCGAGTGGAGGTGGTGGACGGACCGCAGTCTACGCTGTACGGATCGGACGCCCTCGGCGGTGTCGTCAATCTCATCACTCGCCGGGACTACGGCCGCCGAGTGGAGCTCTCCAGCCAGGGAGGCAGCAACGGCCAATGGGACCAGCGCGGCCGGCTGAGCGGCGGCAGCGGGCTCGTCTTCGGATCGCTCGACCTGGGCCACCGATCCGCCGACGTGGTGCCGGGCGGCCTCGCCAAGAACGGGGGATTGGCGGAGCGATGGGACGGCATGGCCCGCGTCAGCGCCCCGCTGTTCGGAGGGAGCGCTGACCTTCGGATCTTCGGCGTCGACGAGACCCAACGCTACCGGTTGCAGGGAATGTCGGGCCCGGAGACCGACAACAACGCCAACAAACAACTGGACGCCCTCGCAACCCTCGCGCTCGGGACCGACGGGAATACCGAGATCCGGCTGCACGGGAGCAGCTACGATCACCTCTTCACGGCATCTACCGGCTCGGCTTCGGACGCCGATCGCGAGAATGTCGCGGATGTGGAGGGACTCCGCCGGGGCCGGCTGGGGCAGGGGACATGGCTCGCCGGCGCCAAGCTCGAGCGTGACGGGCTCACCAGCGATCGGATCGCCGGCGGCGCTCGTAACGGAGTGACCGGAGCGCTGTTCGGATCGGGTGAGGCGGCGGTCTCGCCGGGAATCCGCCTCTCCGCCGGAATCCGTTTCACCGACAGCGACCTCTGGGGAAGCGACATCGCACCGCGGGCCAATGTGCTGATCGCCGGCCCGGCGGGCTTCGGCCTCAAGCTCGGCGGCGCGCGCGGCTTCCGCGCGCCCTCCTTCAAGGAACAGTTCCTCGACTTCACCAACACCGACTTCGGCTACACGGTGAAGGGCGATCCCACCCTGGTCCCCGAATCCTCCTGGAACCTGACCGGCGAAATCGGCCGCAGCAGCGGGCCCCGCCAGATCTATGTGCGCGGCTACCAGAACTGGATCAGCAACCTCATCGTGACGGAGCTGGTCGACCCGGCCACGTTCACCTTCCAGTATCACAACGTGGACCGGGCCCAGACCCGAGGCCTCGAGGTGGGTGGTGCCTGGACCGCCGGAATCGTCACCGCCCGCGGCAACTACGTCTGGCTCCACACGGAAGACGAGACCACCGGCAAGCCGATTGATGGAAACGCCGCGGAGACCGGCCGGATCGGCCTGACCGCAGCGCCCGGCGCGCTGGCCGTCACCGGTGAACTGATTGCCACCAGCCACGTGCTCTATGACCAGCCCGACGGGTCGGTGATCGGGCAAGGCGCGTACAAGCGCGTCAATCTGTCGGCCTCCTACGCGCTGGGAGCGGCCAAATTCGTGGCCGGCGCCGACAACCTCTTCGACACCATCCCGGCCAACGCGACAATGTTCCTCGGCCGCCGGTGGTATGCGGGGTTGACCTGGGGATTTGGGTGGTAGCTGGGGCTGGCTTTTGTCTTGCCCACGAACAGCAAACCACGGAGACACGGAGGGCACGGAGGACCGCGAGTGATGTGGGTGGCAGGTAAGGCTCCACGCCTGGTGACGGCGCTTTGCAGCCGTTCACGAAACCCCGCCGGTCCCGCCACACCTGCGGC
>JBIOIC010000269.1:0-2894 GCA_044449625.1 Gemmatimonadales bacterium
CCCCTCCCCACGCTCCAACGCGGCAGGTAGCGATTGCCTAAGTCCTTCCCCCTCTTCGGCTTGGCACTGCTCCTCTCGGCCTGCTCCCACCGGGCCCCCGATGCGGCCCCCAAGCCCGAGCAGTTCATCGATCTCCCCCTCTCCACGACCGCGCTCGCCGGCCAGACCATCGCTGTCATCCCGCTGACACTCCTGGCCGCCGACAGCGGCACCGTCTCCGATCCGTCGCTGGTGGATCACGAGCGCGCCCTCCGCTGGGTCGATTCCCTCCTCGGCAGGGCGCTCACCGAACGTGCCCCCGAAGTGGTCTGGAAACTCGCTCCCGAACTTCGGAAGATCGCGCGTCGCGCGGTTGGCATCGCGCCCGATCCCGATCGGATGGCGCAGGGGATGATGCGGGACGAGCGACTCAGGTTTGTTCCCGATCCTTTCCGCTCCGCGCTCCGAAACCTGACGGCGATCGCGGGGGGACGCTTCGCGCTGGTTCCGGCGGCGGTGGTCTTCTATCGCGACCCCAAGGGGATCGACGTCGCCGAGGTGCTGCTCGTCCTGGTCGACTCGCGGGAGGCTTCAGTCCTCTGGCGCACCCGCGCGGTCGGCCGCGGCCCCACGGCGGAGGCCGCCCTTGGCACCGCGATCGACCACGTGCTCCCCCTGCTGGAGGGGCGATGACGATCGACGTCACGCTCATTCCCGGTGACGGCATCGGTCCGGAGATCACGGCCGAAACGGTGAAGGTGCTGGAGCGGATGGGGATGAAGTTCAGGTGGGACGAGCAGGTGGCGGGGATGGCCGGTGTCGATGCGACCGGAACGCCGCTTCCCGATGCGACCCTCGACTCGATCCGGAAGACCACACTCGCCTTGAAGGGGCCACTCACGACGCCGGTCGGCTCGGGCTATCGGTCGGTCAACGTCGGCCTGCGGAAGGAATTCGAACTCTTCGCCAACGTGCGGCCGGCGGTGACGCTGATGCCGGGGCAGCGCTACAGCGGAATCGACATCGTGCTGGTGCGGGAGAACCTCGAGGGGCTCTACGTCGGGGTGGAGCACTTCGTCCGGATCGGCAACGACCCGAAAGCGGTGGCGCAGTCGGCGGCGATCGTGACCCGGGTCGAGTGCGAGCGCATCTCGCGGTACGCCTTCGAGTACGCCGTGAAGCACGGACGGAAGAAGGTCTCGATCATCCACAAGGCCAACATCCTGAAGATGACGAGCGGCCTCTTTTTGGAGACCGCGCAGAACGTGGCCAAGGAGTACGCCGGCCGGATCGCGTCGAACGAGCTCATCATCGACAACGCGGCGATGCAGCTGGTCCTCAAGCCGGAGCAGTTCGACGTGATCGTCACGACCAACATGTTCGGCGACATCCTGAGCGACGAGATCTCGGGTTTGGTTGGCGGGCTCGGCCTGGCGCCGGGGGCCAACATCGGCTCCCACGCGGCGATCTTCGAGGCGGTGCACGGGAGCGCCCCCGACATCGCGGGGAAGGGGATCGCCAATCCCTCGGCCCAGATGCTCGCGGCCGCGATGCTCCTGGATCACATCGGCGAGATCGAGCAAGGGGACCGGCTCCGCGACGCGATCAAGCGGGTGATCGTCGAGGACAACGTCCGCACCGGCGACCTCGGCGGCAAGGCCTCCACCCGCGAGTTCGGCGATGCCGTCGCCCGCCGGGTGGGCTGAGCTCCCCTGCGGGCGCTGCGGCGCGCGCACCGCGGGGATCGACTTCGGCGAGCTCTGTCCCGACTGCCGGGCATTGATCAAGCACCAAGCGAGGCGGCTGGCCCGGCGCTCCGCCCTCGCCGCCACGGCGGCAGTGACACTCTGGGCGCTGTTCAGCATCTCCCGGGCGCCGCTGGCCCGGTTCTACGCCGCCGTGGCCGTGATTGCCACCTATCTGATTGTGCGCCGCGTGGTCGAACGCATCGCCCGGGAGGTTCTGAAATGACCGCTCGTGGAAGGATCTTCGCAGGATTGCTGGTGGGGCTCTCAGCTTTAGGCTCTGAACTCTCAGCTCAGGTCAGCGCCACCATCTACAACGACGGCCGAGTGCTGGTCCGCCGGACCATCCCGATGGCGGTGCCGCGCGGGCTCTCCACCCAGCGCCTCTCCCTCGGCCAGTTCGATCCCGGCTCCCTCTTCTCCCTCGATCCCGATGTCGGCGTCCTGGGCGTGCGCTACGATGGCGCCATCGATGACGCGGCGCTGCTCCGCCGCGCGATCGGCCGGACCCTCGTCTTCCGCTCCGGCATGATGCTCCGCGACACGGTCTCGGCGACGGTGCTGAGCGTCTCCCCCTTCCGGCTCCGGATGGCAGATGGCTCGATCATCACCACACCGCTCGGCACACCCAGCTATCCGGCGGAGGCGGCCTTCCTGCAGCCGGGACTCGATGTGACGCTCCGCAGCTCGGCATCGCGCTCCGATCTCCATCTCGGCTACTTCGGGCTCGGCGGTGGGGGCTGGCAGGCGAGCTACCAGGCGGTCTTTGCCGGGGGCCAGGCGCGGCTGTCGGGGATGGCGGTGATCAATGCTGGGATGCTCGCACTCGACAGCGCCGAGCTCCAGCTCCTGGCGGGGCAGGTGAGTCAGGCGACCGGCGGCGCTCGGGGCTACATGAAGACGATGAATGCCCCGGCCGCGCTGCAGGAGGCACGGATCGACGCGGCGACGCAGGAGCAGAAGGTCGGTGAGTTCCATCTCTACACGCTGGCGGGCCGAGTGTCGCTGGCACCGGGCGTCACGACGACGACGGCGCTCTTCGATCCCGCCAACGCGCCCTACGAGAAGACGTACACAGTGGATGGCGTCCTCCCCTACTGGGGCGGGATCAGCGAGGACGGGAACGGGTACGACATCCCGGTCGGGGTGACCTACGTGGTCCGCCGGGTC
>JBIOIC010000270.1:0-2893 GCA_044449625.1 Gemmatimonadales bacterium
GAGAAGGGAGAAAGGGAAAAGAGAAAGGGAAAAGGGGAAAAGAGAAAGGAGAAGGGAGGAAAGGGAAAAGAGGTGAAGAGAGAACGAGGCGAAAAGGAGAAGGGGAGCCCGTGTCACACGGAGCCCCCCTTCTCCTTTCTCCCTTCTCGCTTCTCCCTAATACCCCGCCACCACCCCTTGCAGCAGCTCCCGCGCGTACCGCACCGGCAGCGAGTAGACGATCCGGCCGTTGCTCTCCTTGACCCCGCCGAAGAGGATGGAGACCACCTCGCCATCGCGGTCGAAGATCGGGCTCCCGCTCGCTCCGGTCGCTCCATAGCCATCGAGCTGGACCAGATCGGGAAGGATGCGGGAGACGGTGGCGACGCCGACGGTGGCGGCGACGCCGAGCTTCTTCCAATCGCCTCCGCCGGCGAGATCGAGCCCCAGCGGAAAGCCGATCGAGGCGACCGGCATCCCCACCGCCGCCTCCCGGATCGCGAGTCCCTTCACGATCGGGGTCCCGCCCCGCACGGCGACGTGGATCAGCGCCAGGTCTTCGCCATCATGCATCCGCACCACTTCGCCCTGGAACTGCTGGTTGGAGTGATTGAAGATCACGCCCACGTGGCTCGCGGCGACGCCGCGCTCCTGCACCACGTGCTTGTTGGTGATCAACCAGGCGCCGTCCTTGTCGCTTGCCACGGCAAAGCCGGTGCCGGTGAAGACACTGTCGTCGGGGAACTGCACCACCACGAGTCCGATCGCGTTCCCGTTGAGCGAGTCGACTCTCGCGGCGTCGAGAGTGTTGGCTGAGGCGATGGCGTGCTGGCGACTCAGCACCTCGGCCAGCTGCCGCCGGTAGTTCTCCAGCTCGGCCGGATCGCCCCCGGCCTGGATTCGCGCCTTCAGGAGGGCCGCTGCGTGCTGGGCCGAGTCGGCCTGGAGCCGGAGCGCGGC
The DNA here is from genome assembly GCA_044449625.1 of Gemmatimonadales bacterium. Taxonomy (GTDB): domain Bacteria; phylum Gemmatimonadota; class Gemmatimonadetes; order Gemmatimonadales; family GWC2-71-9; genus CAMLHU01. The sequence continues at coordinate 940 of JBIOIC010000270.1, forward strand.
AACGCTGATGTTCATCGAGCCGAGGAGGCCGGTCAGGCTGTCCACCTGGGCCAGCATTGCTGCGCGCTCCCGCTCCAGCCGCGTCTCGTACGCGTGCTGCTGCCAGAAATAGCCCGCGGCCACGAGCAGCAGGAGCGCAAGCAGGGCGATCGTCGTCCGGCGGAGGCTCCGCGTCTGCCGCGCCACTTCGATCCGGATCCGGGCGGTCGCGCTCCCGCCTGCCGGCGCCGGCGTTCCCGCTCCCATCTTGGTCTCGGCCGAGATCCGGCTCGGCTCCCCCTCGATCACGAGCTGGATCGTGGGGCCGTTCGGGCCCAGCTGGATGACGTCCCCCGAGTGGACCGGCTGGTCTCCCTGGATCTTCTGGCCGTTCACGTAGGTGCCGTTGGCGCTCTCGAGGTCGCGCACGATGAGCCCGCTGCTTTGCTGCATGATCGCGGCGTGGCGGGTGGAGACGTCGAGATCCTGTTCAGGGTGGAGCTGAAGCTCGGATTGCGGATGCCGGCCGAGGCCGACGAGGGACTGATCGAACTCGCGCGAGAGGCCGGTGCGCGAGCCGGAGAGCACCGTGAGGTGGAATTTCATCCGGGGGCTACCGCAGCCACTCGAGCACCGCGAGCAGACCGGCGAGCACCACCGCCGCGATGAGCCCGATCGTCATCAGCTTGCTCCGGCCGTTCCCCTTGGGAGAGGGGGCGGGACTTCCGCGATAGACCGGGACCGGCTCCGTGGTCGACTCCCCCTCTTCCAGCGGATAGACCTGGTGACCCACCAGGTCGGCGCTCTCCGGCTCGGGGAGTCCTTCGCCGTCGAAGCGGACCGCGATCGCGGTGATGTTGTCGGGGCCGCCCCGCTCGTTGGCGAGGTCGATCAGCGCCCCGCAGAGGTCGGCGAGCACCGGGTGCTTCCCGGCGAGCTCGGCGAACTCATCCTTCTTGACCTGGCCCGAGAGGCCGTCGGAGCAGAGCACCAGGACGTCTCCGCGGCGGAGCGACTGATAGGTGAGATCGACCCGCACCCGCGGGTCGGGGCCCAGCGCCTGGAGGATGATGTTCCGCCGCTCGCTCACCTCGGCTTCGGCTTCGGTCAGCTCTCCGGCGTCGACCAGGCGCTGCATCAGCGACTGGTCCTTGGTGAGCTGGTTGGCCTTCCCCAGCCGGACCAGGTAGGCGCGGCTGTCGCCGATCTGAGTGAGGTAGAGCTCGCCGCCGAAGACCCCGGCGGCGGTGAGCGTGGTCCCCATCCCGCGCACTTCGGGGTGGTCCTTGGTGTACTGGTGGATTCGGTGGTTGGCGACCTCGACCGCCTCCTTCATCCGGAAGGCGAAGCGCTGGGCGGAGGCGTCGGGGTCCGCCAGCCAGGCGCTGGAGAGGTGCTGGTAGATGAGGTCGGCCGCCATCGCGCTCGCCACCTCACCCGCGGCGGCGCCCCCCATCCCGTCGGCCACCATGAAGAAGGAGCCGCGGGGACCGACGACGTGGTCCCGCACCTCGGGGAGGAGCGAGGCCTTCTTGGTCGACAGGTCCGCCACGAGGAAGGTGTCCTCGTTGTGGTCCCTGGTGCGGCCGACGTCGGTCTTGCCGAAGACGGAAACGCGGACGGGTTTGGAGGTCACGCGGTCCTCATTGGGCCGGCGGGTTCAGGAGCTTCTGGTATTTCGGGTCGATATTTGCAGCAACGCCCATCCACTGTGTGAACTTCGCGCGGTAGTTGGTCTCGCGATCCGAGTTGCTCGCCGCCCTCGCCGCGTTGGCGATCTCAAGATAGGCCTGGGCCGCGTTGGCCGCCGCAGTCGCCTTCAGAGAATCAACGAGGCCGTTCATCCGATAGATCGTCAGGGCCCGGGCCGCATAGCGTTCACGGTCGGCGTCCGTGCTGACGATGATCTTGTCGAGCATATAGCTCAGTTCAGTCGAGATCGCCGGGACATTGAACGCCGGAGCGGTCGAATACA
>JBIOIC010000271.1:0-2864 GCA_044449625.1 Gemmatimonadales bacterium
CCATGCCCCCCCGCATCCCACCACCCTGCGCCAGCACCGGCGCCGCCGCCACGAGGGTGGTGAGGACCGTCATCCAAACCAAGCGCCGCATACCGCCTCCGCGTATCAGTGCCGACCCCGCCATGTGATCTCCCGTGATATGGGATGGGACGCCGGGGCGTTGGTCGGGCGCACGTCCCCGTCTTGACGACACCTTAATGGACCAGCCAGGTCGCGAGCATGAGGAAGAGCCCCATGCTGCAGACGTCGGTGGCGGTGGTGAGGAAGATGGCCGAGGCGGTGGCGGGATCGGCGCCGAGACGGCGGAGAGCGATCGGGATCCCGGCCCCCGCCACGCCGCTCACAATGCAACTCCCGACCATCGCGAGGACCACCACGACGGCGAGCATCAGCGCGGCGGGATTGTGCTCCAGCGTCGCCACGACGAACATCCCGGCACCGGCGGTGAGCCCGGTCAGGCTCCCGTTCAGGAGGCCGAGCAGCGCCTCCTTCAGCATCAGGCGTCCCCCCTTGCCGTGGTCGAGTTCTCCCAGGGTCATCGCCCGCAGCGCGATCGCGAGCGCCTGACAGCCGGTATTCCCCGATTGTCCGGCCAGCACGGGAAGGAAGATGGCGAGGATGACGAGGCGATCGATGGTGCCCTGGTACGCCCCGACGACCGCGGCGGCAAGAAAGGCGGTGACGAGATTCAGCTGCAACCAGGGGTGCCGGAAGCGGAGACTCCGGCCCCACGGCGTCGCGAGGCGTTCCTCCTTGTCGACGCCGACCATCGTGCCCGGCTGCGCGCTGATCTCGAAGGCGCGCGCCTCGAACATCGCCGAGCCGCGCACCTGGCCCACCAGTATCCCGGCGGCATCCACGACCGGATAGACCGGGTAGTGGCGATCGAGCACCCGCGTCGCCGCCTCGATCAGCGACGCCTCGGCCCCGAGCGCGAACGGTTCGCGCAGCATCACCGACTCGAGCGGACGATCCCCCGGAGAGAGGAGGAGGTCACGCATCGTGATGAGGCCGATGAGGCGCCCGTCCCCGGCGACGATGAAGCCGTAGGTGACGAGCCCGCGGGCGGCAAGCACCCGCACCTGTTCGATCGTCTCGGCCACAGTCTCCGTCGGGGCAAAGACCGCGAACGGCGGCTCCATCAGCCACCCCACGGTCTCCTCGCCGGCGGCGAGGTTCTCCCGCCACTGCTCCCCCAGCGCTTCGGGAGCGGCGTCAAGGATCGCGCTCTGCCGTTTGCTCGGGAACGCCGCCAGTATCCCCGGCGCCACACCCGGACGCATCTGCTGGAGGACATCAACGATCATCTGGTCGGGAGCGTCCTCGAGGAGATCGACCGCATCGTCGGCGCCCTGGCGCCCCACGACGCGGGCATACGCCGTGGTGTCCCGGGGAACGCCGGTCTCGGTGTCCTCGGCCATCAGGTCATCCTCTGTGGGTGGGGGGTCGACCCGCGAAAACTACTGCGACCGGGCTCCGGTGTCAGCCGTGCGGCGCTGCAAGGCGCCCAGTCCGTCATAGGCGGCGTACTTGTAGGAGTCGGTGAGGCTCGGGTAGTTGTAGACCGCGTCGATGAAGGCGTCGATGGTCCCGTGCTGGGCCAGAACCTGAGCGCCGAGATGCACCAGCTCACTCGCCATCTCACCGATCAGGTGGGCGCCGAGCAGCCGCTTGTCGGCGGGGGCGAAGACGAGCTTGAGCATCCCGGTCAGATCTCCGATGATCTGGCCGCGGGGGCTCTTCTCGTAGAAGGCCCGGCCCACCAGATAGTCGATCCCCTGGGCGCGGCATTCCTCCTCGGTGAGCCCCACCAGCGCGAGCTCCGGCACCGTGTAGACCGCGAGCGGCACGACCGCCGACATCCGCTCCTTATAGCTGAGCCCGAAGGCGTGGACCATCGCGACCCGCGCCTGCTCCATCGAGGTCGAGGCAAGCGCGGGAAACCCGATGACGTCCCCCGCTGCGTAGATCCCCGGCACGCTGGCCTGATAGTGCTCGTCCACTCCGATGAGCCCGCGCTTGCCGAGGGTGACGCCAATCTCCTCGAGGCCAAGGCCCTCGACGTTGCTCTGGCGTCCCGCCGCATAGAGCGCGATGTCGGCCTCCAGCAGTTCTCCCCCCGCGAGAGCAATGCGGGCCTTCCCGCCCGCCACGGTGATCCGCTCGACCCGGGCGTTGAAGGCACAGCGGAGTCCCAGCCCCTCCAGCCGGGTCCGTAGCCGCTCGGCGATCTCGCCGTCGACGAAGGGGAGGAGCCGCTCCTTCCCGTCGACCAGGGTCACCGAGACGCCCAAGGCGGTGAAGATCGAGGCGTATTCGCAACCGATGACCCCGCCGCCGATGACGGCCATCGTCTTCGGGATCCGGTCCATCGAGAGGATGGTGTCGGAATCGTGGATCACCTCGCCGTCGAAGGGGACCTCGGCGGGGCGGTGCGGCGAGGAGCCGGTCGCAATCAGGATCACGTCGGCCGTGTGGGTGCTCTCGCCCCCTTCGCCCCGGACCCGGACCCCCCGGGGGCCGGTGAGCGAGGCCGTCCCGTGCTGTACCGTGACGGCGTGACGTTCAAGGTTCCGCACCACCAGGGCGCGTTCGTTGGCAACCACATGATCCTTGCGGAACATGAAGTCAGCGACGGTCATCTCATCCTTGAGGGAGTAGTCGAGGCCGTAGAGGCCCCGCTGCCGGAGACCGGAGTAGTAGAGCGCCGTCTCACGCAGGGTCTTGGAAGGGATGGTGCCGGTATTGATCCCGGCGCCGCCCAGGGTCGGGGCCCGCTCGATCAGGAGGACCCGTTTGCCAAAATACGCCGCCTGCGCAGCCCCCTTTTCCCCCGCGGGTCCGCTGCCGATGACGATGAGGTC
>JBIOIC010000272.1:0-2848 GCA_044449625.1 Gemmatimonadales bacterium
GCCGAGGGGTGGGGGGAGGCGGCGGGGATCGCCTACTACGGCGAATCGCCCGAGACGGCGCTGGCGGCGCTCCAGACCTACGCCACGGTGCTCCCGGAGTCGGTCTTCGATCTCGATACCGCCGAGAGGAGCTTCGAGGCGGCGCTTAAGGGAAATCCCGGTGCCCGCGCCGCGCTCTCCGCTGCGCTCCACGACCTGGTCGGCAAACGGCTCGGCGTCCCGCTCTGGAAGCTCTGGGGGCTCGATGCCGCGAAGGCGCCGAGGAGCACCTTCACCATCGGGATGGACTCGGTGGAGAAGATGCAGGCCAAGGTGCGGGAGGCGGCCGAGTATCCGATCCTCAAGATCAAGCTTGGCGGCGAGCGCGATCTTGAGATACTGCGCGGACTTCGTGAGGTGACGGACAAGGAACTGCGGGTGGATGCCAACTGCGGCTGGAGCGTGAAGCGTGCCGTCCAGATGCTTCCGGTGCTCGAGGAGTTCGAGGTGACGGTGCTGGAGCAGCCGCTCGATCCACGGGACCTCGACGGCCTCGGCGAGGTGCGGCGGCACTCGCGGATCCCGCTCATCGCCGATGAGAGCTGTCTTGTTGCCGCGGACATTCCGGCGCTGGTGGGGAAGGTGGACGGGATCAACATCAAGCTCGCCAAGTGCGGCTCCCTTCGCGAAGCGATCCGGATGATCCACGTCGCCCGGTCCCACAACCTGATGGTGATGGTCGGCTGCATGATCGAGAGCTCGCTCGCGATCACGGCGGCGGCCCATTTCACGCCGCTGGTCGACATCGTCGATCTCGACGGGGCGGCGCTGCTCCAGGATGACCCCTTCGTCGGCGCGACGATCACCAACGGGCAGGTCCGCCTGCCGACCGGCCCCGGACTCGGCGTCTTGCGGCGATGACCGTGGTCACCGGGTTCGCCGAGGTCGCCCTACCGCTCGCGGTCCCGGATCCCTACACCTACCAGATTCCTGAAGCGCTCCTGGACCGCGCGGTCCCGGGGGCGCGTGTGGTCGTGCCGCTCCGTCAGCGGGAACTCGTCGGCGTCATTGTCGCCGTCGATGTTCCGGCTCCGCCTGCATTGCCCCGGCCGATCCTGAGCGTGCTCGATCCGGAGCCGGCACTCGCGGGGCCGCTGCTGGAGACGGTGCGCTGGATGGCGGGCTACTACGGCACGCCTCTCGGTCTCGCGCTCAAGGCGGTGCTGCCGGCTGGGCTCTGGGGGGCATCGACCGTGGTGATGGCGCTGCAAGATGCGCGACGGGTGCCCGGCGGGACCGGCGCCGAGGTGCTTCGGTGGCTGGAGAAGAAGGGGGGCGAAGCGAGCGTCGCGGCGGCGAGCCGAGCCTTGAAGCGTCCGCTCTGGGAGGTCGTGAACCGGTTGGCGCGGGCCGAGGCGATCGCGCTGCGGGTCGACCCGCCGGTAACCGACGCCGATCGCCTCACTGAACGACTGCTGGTCCTGACGCGGACCGGTCTTCCCCTGCTGGAGCGGGATCGGCTCTTCGGGCGCGCGAAGGAGCAGCGGCGGCTCTTCGAGACGTTGGAGGAGATGGGGGGCTCGGCCACGACGCGGCACCTGGAGGAGCGGCTGGGGTTCGGCGCGGCGGTGGTGAAGGGGTTGGTGACGCGGCAGCTGGCGAAGATCGAGCGATCCGAGAAGATCCGGGATCCCTTCGCCGACGAGGCGGGAACACCGCCGCCGGAACAGCTCACGGCCGATCAGCGAACAGCGCTCCTGACTCTCGGTACTCTGTCGCCGGGCGCCGGTGCCCTCCTCTTCGGCGTGACCGGCAGCGGCAAGACGCTGGTCTATCTCGAAGCGGTCCGCGCGGCGCTGGAGGCGGGAAAGGGGGCGATCATCCTGGTCCCCGAGATCAGCCTGACGCCGCAGACGGTGCGCCGGGTGCGAGGCGCGTTCGGTGACCAGGTGGCGGTGCTGCACAGCGGGCTCTCCGACGGCGAGCGCGCTGACGCCTGGCGGCTGTTGCGCCGCGGCGATCGCCGAGTCGCGGTCGGTGCCCGATCAGCGCTCTTCGCCCCGGTGCGGGATCTCGGTGTGATCGTCGTGGATGAGGAGCACGAGGCGAGCTACAAGAACGGCGAGGCGCCCCGGTATCACGCCCGCGATGTCGCCGCGGTCCGGGCTCGCCTCGAAGGCGCTCGCCTTCTTCTCGGCAGCGCGACACCGGCGGTGGAGACGTGGGTGCGCGCCGCGGCCGGCCGTCTGGTGACCGTGCGGCTCCCCGAGCGGGTCGGCGCTCGGCCCCTCCCGCCGGTCGAGGTGGTGGATCTCCGCTCGGCGCCGCGGGTGAGCGGCACCGGCGCCATCCCCTGGTCGGAGGCGCTTGATCAGGGGGTGGCCCGGGCACTGGCGCGGAAGGAACAGGTGCTTTTGCTCCTTAATCGACGAGGATTCGCGTCGTACCTGCAGTGCGAATCGTGCGGCACCGTGCGTGACTGCCCCAACTGCTCGATCTCCCTCACCGTGCACCGCACGCCGCCACGGCTGGCCTGCCACTACTGCGCTCACGCCGAGCCGGTCCCCACGGCCTGCGCCGCCTGCGGACACGGCGTGCAGCAGATGAAGGGGATCGGTACCCAGCAGCTCGAGGGGCTGCTGACCGAGCGTTTTCCGGAGGCACGGCTGGCGCGGATGGATCTCGACACCACCAGCACCAAGTGGGGCCACCACCGGATCCTTGGTGCGGTCGAGCGGGGAGAGGTGGACATCCTCTTCGGGACCCAGATGATCGCCAAGGGGCTCGACTTCCCGAACGTGACGCTGGTCGGTGTGGTTGACGCCGACACCGGCTTGCATCTCCCCGACTTCCGTGCCGCGGAGCGGAC
>JBIOIC010000273.1:0-2830 GCA_044449625.1 Gemmatimonadales bacterium
ACCGGTCCCGGCGTGGTGCATCTCGATGCGACCCGCGATCCCGCGGCGGTGGCGGATGCGGCTTGGGTGATCCTCTCCGCTCGTCTGAAGGCGTAACGACCGGCGGCGCAATGGCGCCCCGATCTTCGGAGGTTCGATGCGACAGCGCTGGCCCCTCTTCCTGCTCGTGGCCGTGGTCTCCTTCCTCTGCGGCGGCTGGTTGCTGCAGCGCGGCGTCGCGACGGACGGTTCCACCTACCATCAGGCCCGGCTCTTCGACGATGTCGTGAGCCGGGTCGCGCGGGATTACGTCGATTCGATCCCCGAAGGGGAGTTGTACGGCCGGGCGGCTCGCGGCATGCTCGACCAGCTGCACGACCCCTACAGCGTGCTCCTGGAGGGGAAGGACTTCCAGGAGATCCGGGAGGCCACGACCGGAAACTACGCCGGCCTCGGCATCCAGATCGATGTCCGGGGCGGGTGGATCACGGTCGTGGCGCCGCTCCCCGAATCGCCGGCGGAACGGGCCGGGATCGAGACCGGCGACCAGCTGGTCGAACTCGACGGCCGGTCGACCGAAGGCTGGAACAGCGACCAGGCGATCAACCGCCTGCGCGGTGATGCGGGGAGCAAGGTCACGATCGGCATCCGCCGAGCCGGCGAGAGCGCGATCCACCGGTACGACCTGACTCGGGCCGAGATCCACATTCATTCCGTCACGCCGGGAACGCTTTTCGACGGGGGCATCGGCTATCTGGCCCTGAATCCGGTCAGCGAGTCGTCGGCCGGGGAGCTCGCCTCCGAGATCACGGCACTCCAGGCGAAGGGGATGCGATCGCTCATCCTCGACCTCCGCAACAATCCGGGCGGCCTCCTGACCCAGGGGATCAAGGTCTCCGATCTCTTCCTCGATCAGGGGCAGCAGATCGTGAGCACTCGCGGCCGGGCGCGGGGTTCGTCGCAGACCTACGCCGATCTGGCCCCGCAGCAATGGCCCGGCCTTCCGGTCGTGGTGCTGGTCAATGACGGAACCGCGAGCGCGGCGGAGATCATCGCGGGCGCGCTGCAGGACCACGACCGCGCGGTCGTCGTCGGCACTCCGACCTTCGGGAAGGGGCTGGTGCAGACCCTCTATCCCCTGAGTGATGCGAGCGCCCTCAAGATCACCACCGCGCGGTGGTACACGCCGAGCGGGCGGCTGATCCAGCGGATCGCCAAGGACGAGGAGGATCAGGCCCGCATCGCCGCCGATCTGGCCGTGGGGCGCGCCGATTCCGCCAAGACCGACAGCGCCGCGCCGACCTTCCATACCGACGACGGGCGTTCCGTCCGCGGCGGGGGCGGGATCATTCCCGATCTTGTGGTCCACGAAGACTCGACGACGACCGCTGAGCGGGCGCTGGTTACCGCCCTCGGCACCCACTTCGGCGACTTCCGCGACGCAGTGACCGCCTACGCGCTGGAGCAGAAGGATCGCAAGGGGATCAGCTCGGAGGGATTCACCGTGACCGCCGAGATGCGCCGCACGGTGCTCACGCGGTTGCGGGCCAAGGGGATCGCCGTGAGCGATGCCACCTGGGCCGCGGGAGCCTCGCTGGTGGACCGGTGGATGGGAGCCGATCTGGCGCGGTACCTGTTCGGGCGCGGGGCCGAGTTGCGGCGGCGCACGGCGGCCGATCCGCAGATGCAGGCGGCGCTCCGGCTGCTGCGCGGCACCGCGACGCCCAAGGATCTCCTCTCCAAGACCCTGGCCGGCGCCGCAGGGCACTGAGCTCGCCGATGCCGAGGGGGGCGGCGGCCCGGGTCGCGATCATCGGTGCCGGCCGAATGGGGCAGGGACTCGCGCTCGCGCTCTCGCGCGCCGGGTGGATGGTCATCCTCGGCGCCCGTAAGCGGAAGGACGTGGTCGCCGAGTCGACACTGGTGGTGAACGATCTCGCTCGGACCATCGCGGGGGCGGAGATCGTCCTCCTGGCGGTCCCGGATGATGTCATCACCGAACTCGCCGGCGGCCTGGCGGCGAGCGGCGCCGTGCTCCCCTCCCAGATCTTCCTGCACCTCTCCGGCGCCCGGGACCGCTCGGCGCTGGCGCCATTGGCGGATCGCGCAGGGGGCCTCGGCTCATTCTGGCCCTTGCAGACCGTGGCCGATCCAGCGCGCGCACCGGAGCAATTGACGGGAGCGTACGCGGGGATCGAGGGTGATGCCGCGGCGATGGCGGCGGGGGGACGGATCGCCGGAGCGCTGGGGATGATCGCGGTGCCGATCCCGGCCGCGGGCAAGGCGCTGGCCCACGCTGGTGCGGTGATGGCGGCCAACTACTCGGCGGCCCTCCTTGACGTGGCGGAGCGGCTGGCCCGCGCCGCGGGGATCGACGCGGCGCTGGCCGGACGGGTCTACCTCCCGCTGGCCCAGGCGGCGCTGGCGAATGTGGCGAGTGTGGGCGCGATGGCGGCGCTGACCGGACCGATCCGGCGCGGTGATATTGAGACCGTCCGGACCCACCTGGCGGTGCTCACCGGAACGGATCGCGAACTCTATCGGGTCCTGGGCCTGGAGACGCTCGCGGTGGCGGAACGAGCCGGACTGGCGCCGGAGCGGGCAGCGATGCTGCGTCAGCTGCTGCGATCCGAGAGTTAGGGGGAAGAACTGCGGGGAGCGATCACTGCCGGCCGAGGGAAGTTTCCCGGCCGGTTTTTAGTTCTGGTCGACGACGCGGGTGCCGGGCGGGGTGTCGAAGCGGAAGGTGGCGGCGCCGACCTTCGGATTGGGGCGGACGGCGCTCAGATCGAGGGTCCGGCGGGTGCCGGAGCGCTCCACGATTTCCAGCCGGCGGGGTAGGGCGTCCCGC
>JBIOIC010000274.1:0-2818 GCA_044449625.1 Gemmatimonadales bacterium
CCATTGGACCGCATCGCGCACGACCGGGAGCGCGGCGGGCCACTGTGGCGGCGCCGAGTCCGCCCGCCACCAGGTGACCCAGTGGCCATGGGATTCAACGGCGAGGGCGCCGCTTCCCTGGGCCAGAACGACCGATGGAGAGAGGGGTGCGAAGGCGAACGACAACAACAGCCACAACCACGAAGGACACGGAGGGGCACGAAGATTCACGAAGAGCAGCCTCGATTGTGGTCGTGCATAAGGAGCTCAGTCCCCATGACCAGACCCATAAAGAGTTCTCCATGTCTCTTCGTGTGCCCTCGTGTCCGGAGCCTGCCCCGAGCGCAGCGAGGGATGGTTGAGGATGTCCCTTCCGGGCGCGATGCCAGCAACAACACCTGGGTTACTGCGTCTGGAGCATCATCTGATACTTGGTCAGATCGGCCCGGCGGGACTGCAGCGCCACGATCTCGGGCGGATTGAAGGCGTAGCCGGTCGTCCCGTGCCCCACCTGGCCGACGGTGATGGAGAGGAAGCCGAGGATCCGCTCCCGCATCATTGCGTACTGTCCCGGGGTGAATCCGCCCGCCGCCGAGGCCAGCTTGGTGAGGGAGTCACGGGGAGAGGCCGGAGGCTGCGGCTGCACATCGGTGGTCGCGGCCTGAGTCGAGGCCTGGTAGTTGGCATAGCCGCACTTCTGCTGCGCCTGCGGCAGCGACAGATGCGCGCCCGCGCTCATCCCGGCGCTCGGAGCACTCGGGGCGCCCGGGGTCCCGGAGTAGGTCACCGTCTGGGTCCCCATGTTCATCCCCATCGCCTGACGCAACGAATCGGCCAGCGCCATCGAGAGCGCCATGTCATTCGCCTTGCCCGCCGCTTGCAGACGGTCCTTCAGGCTGTTGATCCGCGCCCGCACGGCGGGATCGTTCAGGTTGGCGCTGAAGGTCGGCCCGGCGCCCGAGACCGTCATGCTGCCGCTGCCGGGGCTGGCCGCGCTGCCACCACCCATCCCGCCACCAATGCTCCCGCCGATCCCGATGCTCGACCCCGTCGCCGTACCGATGCACTGGTTGTACGTGGTCGCATCCGACTGCCGGGTCGCCGCGCGCGCCTGCCAGTCCCGCAGCGACTGCTGGTACGCCGCTTCCAGCTGCTGGTAGCCGGCGCTGAGCTGCGGTCCCGCCTGCGCTTCCGCCTCAAGTGCCTTGAGCGCGGCATCGAGCCGGGCAGGGGTGAGCTCGAGCACAAGGGTGTCGTACTTGACGCTCATCACCTTCGCGGCTGAGCGTACCAGGCCACCCAGATGGATCTGCGCCTGTGCGGTCGCTGGAAGTGCGAGCGCAACGGTCATCAACACCGCGGAACGAAGGATCGAGCGGGACATCGTCAACTCCAGAGAGGGGGATGGAGGGGGTATAACGTACCACGCCGACCCGGGGTCCGCGAGCGAACACCATCCCGCCGCTGAACGTACCTTCCATCGCATGCTCACCCGCCTCCGCCGTGACCCCCTCCAGGAGATCCCCAGCATCGGACCCTCCCTGGCACAGGATCTCCGAGCCCTCGGCATCCGCACCGTGGCCGGTCTCAAGGGCCGCGATCCGGAGCGGCTCTACCGCCGCCTGGAGCAATTGACCGGAACCCATCAGGACCGCTGCGTCCTCTACAGCTTCCGTTGCGCGGTGTACTTCGCGAGCACCCTCCGCCCGGTTCCCCGCCTGCTCAAGTGGTGGAACTGGACCGACGACCGGATGCCGCGTCGATGAGCCGCTGGAGGACCGACCCGCCCAGGTCGACCGGCGGTGTAGAGCTCGAACGGCTCCGGCGGATCGCATGGATCTGCGAAGAGTGCTTCCGGGTGCCGCTCATCGGCACGCGTTTTGGCGTGGATGCGGTGATCGGGCTCGTCCCGGGGGTGGGAGACGCGATCGGCGGCGGGATTGCCGCCTGGGGAATCGTCGTCGCGGCCCGACTCGGCGCGCCCGGGGTCGTGCTGGGGCGGATGCTCCTGAACGTGAGTACCGATGTCATCGCCGGGTCGATTCCCCTTTTCGGAGACCTCTTCGACGTCGGCTGGAAGGCGCACCGGCGGAACGTGCGGATCCTCGAGCGATGGGTGGCGGACCCCGACCGCGGGCGTCGCGCCAGCGCGCTGATCCTCTGGGCGGTGCTCGGCGGGGTGGTGCTTTCGTTCGTCGCCGCGCTCGCCCTCGCCTGGTGGCTGATCGTGATCATCGTGCGGAGGATGGCCGGATAGGAGTCCAGTCGGCCGGCCACGTTCCGGCGAGCGTTTCACCCCCTATCTTCGACGCACCCCTGTGTCCTGCGACCTGTGCCCTGTGACTGGTGACCTCAACATGACCCATCTCACCCGCCTCATCTCCCATCTCGAGTGGGCCGACGCGAAGGTCCTCGCATCGCTCCGTGCCGCGACGACGCCCGCACCAGCCGCGCTCGAACTCTACGCCCATATCCTCGGCGCCGAGCAGGTCTGGCTGGCACGGCTGGAGGAGCGGACGCCGACCGTCGGGGTCTGGCCCGCGTTGTCGCTGGAGCAATGCGCGGAGCTCGCCGCCGCGAACGCACGGGGGCTCGGGGTGCTTGTGGCCCGGCTCGGGCCGACCGACCTGGCCCGCGTCGCAACCTACCGGAATAGTGCCAACATCGAGTTCACCTCGACCGTGGAGGACATCCTGATCCACGTCGCGATGCACGGCGCCTACCATCGGGGCCAGGTCGCACGCGCGCTGCGGCAAGGGGGCGCCGTCCCCGAACCGACCGACTACATCGCATTCACACGAGGAGCACCGGCGGCCACGCGCCGATGATTGTTGATGTC
>JBIOIC010000275.1:0-2815 GCA_044449625.1 Gemmatimonadales bacterium
CACCTGATCCCCCGGGGCCACGAACATCTGGGCCCGCTCCTGCAGGTTGCCGAGCGCAAAGGCGACGACACTTCCCTCCCGGTCCGCCACCAGCACGCCCCGCTTCCGTCCCGCCAGCGGCCCCGCCCACCCGGCGTATTCCAGGAACCGATGGTGCATGATCCCGGTTCCGCGGGTGTCAGTCAGAAACTCGGAGCGGTAGCCGAAGAGGCCGCGGGCCGGGATCTTGAACGTCATACGGACGCTCCCCTGCCCCGGGTTCTTCATCTCGGTCATCTCCGCCCGCCGAGGCCCCAGCTTCTCCATCACCGCGCCCATGAACTCCTCGGGCACGTCGATCATCAGCTCCTCGTACGGCTCCAGCCGCTCGCCGTCGGGGCCTTCCTTGGTGATGACCCGGGGGCGGGAGACCTGGAACTCATACCCCTCGCGCCGCATCGTCTCCATCAGGATGCCGAGGTGGAGCTCACCGCGCCCGGAGACAGTATGCGTGTCGGGGCTGTCGGTCTCCTCCACCCGCAGGGCGACGTTCCGCTCCAGCTCCTTGAAGAGCCGGTCCCGCACCTGACGGCTGGTGATGTACTTCCCGTCCCGCCCGGCAAAAGGGGAGTTGTTGACGATTACGTCGACCGAGATCGTCGGCTCTTCGACCAGGATCCCTTCCATCCGGTCGAGATGGTTGGGATCGGTGAGCGTCTTCCCGATCTCGATCCCCTCCATCCCGGCCAGCACCACGATGTCGCCGGCCACCGCTTCCTGCACCTCGACCTTGGTGAGCCCGTCGAAGGTGAAGAGTTTGGTGATCCGGCTCCGCTCGATCGCCTCGTCGGTCACCATCCCCGGCGTCCCGTACGGCAGCAGGGCGACGGCGTCCCCCACCCGGGCCCGGCCCCGTTCGATCCGGCCGATCGCCATCCGGCCCAGGAAGGTCGAGAAGTCGAGGGTCGAGATCAGCATCTGGAACGGCCCCTCGGCGTCGCTCTTCGGCGGCGGCACGTGGTCCAGGATCGCCTGGAAGAGCGGCTTCAGGTCGGTCCCCGGGTGGTCCAGCTCCGGGGTCGCGGTGCCGTGGCGGCTCGACGTATAAAGGAAAGCGGCGTCGAGCTGCTCCGGGCTCGCCTCCAGGTCGATGAAGAGCCCCAGGACCTCATCGTGCACCCGGAACGGTTCCGCGTCCTGCCGGTCGATCTTGTTGATGGCGACAATGGGCCGGAGCCCCAAGGCCAGCGCCTTCCGGGTCACGAAGCGGGTCTGGGGCATCGGCCCTTCGGCCGCGTCCACCAGGATCAGCACGCCGTCCACCATCCGGAGGATCCGCTCCACCTCACCGCCGAAGTCGGCGTGCCCGGGGGTGTCCACGATGTTGATCTTGGTCCCGCCCCAGAAGACCGCCGTGTTCTTGGCCAGGATGGTGATGCCGCGTTCGCGCTCGAGCGGGTTGGAGTCCATGACCCGTTCATCGACGTGCTGGTTGGCCCGGAAGGCGCCCGCCTGGCGGAGCATCTGGTCCACCAGGGTGGTCTTGCCGTGGTCCACGTGCGCTATGATCGCAATATTCCGAATGTCCACTGGTACGTCCCGTCAGGTCCGGCCCCCCAGCTCGCGCGCCACACTGGCGCACCCTCCCCGGGGGTCACGGGCGGCATATATAGACGCCTGAAGGGGCCGCCGCAAGACAGCCGGCCGCCCCGGTGATCTCCCTCACCCGCTGCGTTAGTGGTGGTGGTGCCCGGCGTGGGAGTGATCGTGCCCGTGGGCGGAGGCGCCGGCCCCCGCGGCCATCGGTTCGGGGCAGTCGGGGCCGGTCTCCAGCTGGATGGTGACGTGGCCGATGCCGAGGGCCCCCATCGCCCGCTGGATCCCGTTCAGGACGTCGGGATGGGCGTTCAAATCGGGGACCGCGGCGTGGCCGCTCATCGCGACGAGCCCGCTGGTGACGGTCCAGACGTGGAGGTCGTGGACCGCGCTGACCCCCGCCACCGCGAGCATCTTCCCTTCCACCTCATCCATCGAGATATTCGACGGTACGCTCTCCAGCAGGATGTCGACACTCTCCCGCACCAGCCGCCACGCCCCCCCCAGGACCAGGACCGCGATCAACACCGAGATGATCGGGTCGACCATTGTCCACCCGATGGTGAGGATCACGATGCCGGCCACCAGCGCCCCCAGCGAACCGAGCGCGTCACCCAGGACGTGCAGGTACGCGGCCCGGACGTTCAGGTTCTCCTGGTGGCCGCGGTGAAGCAGGAGGAGGGAGCCGAGGTTGGCGCCCATCCCGATCAGCGCGACCCCGAAGAGGACATTTCCCTGCACCGGCGGCGGGGCGTGCATCCGTTCCACCGCCTCCACGATGATCCAGGCGGCGATGACGAAGAGCATCGCCCCGTTGATCAGGGCGCCGAGGATCTCGAAGCGGAGGTAGCCGTAGCTGCGCCTGGAGGTGGCGGGCCGCGCGGCGATCCAGGCGGTGAAGAGCGAGAGGGAGATCGCACCGACATCGGCCAGCATATGCCCGGCATCGGCCAGCAGGGCGAGCGAACCGCTGACCGCGGCGCCGATCACCTCCGCCGCGCAGACAGCGAGGGTCAAGGCCAGTACCCACCAGAGCCGCCGGGTGAAGGTCCGGGGGACGCGGGTGAGGCAGAGGGCGGATGTCGGAGATGGCCTCATGATCTTCAAAATACCTCCGATCCGCCACGATTGCACCTTGACATCGCCCACGCCACACGCTGGCGGCGCACTCGGCACCCGCGCATATTCGACTTTCACTCCCTCGCGATTGCCAGGAGCCGCACGTGTCCAGGAAGCCCCC
>JBIOIC010000276.1:0-2810 GCA_044449625.1 Gemmatimonadales bacterium
ACCTCTGGATGGATGAAGCCTTCATTGTTGAACGAGACCAGGAGAAACCTCGCATCCACCGCACCAAGAAGTTCCTTCAACAAAGGCAACGATCGAGCGCGCACGTTATAGCCGGAACGCCGCCAGCCGGTCGGTATGCCGGAAACCGGACTCACCTCCGACGGCCGTTGATAGCGCACCAGAAGGTTGAGCATGAAGTAGTTCGAGCCGTATGGATGCTGATTGTACGGGGGGTCAATGTAGGCGAGATCAAGTCCGGCAAGTTGTGTCGCGGCCCCACTCGCATCCTCCTGCAACACCCGGCATTCGCACTCAAAGCGGCTCAAGATCGGAAGCTCAAGAACGATTCGACCGGTGATCCGTCCCAGCGCGTCCGAGCCGCTCCCTCCGAACTGCCCGCGCTTGGTATGGCGGTTCTTGTAAAAGCCCTTGAACACTCCCGCAGTATTGGCATGGACGGACGCTTTGCTCAGAAGCGGCCCAAGCAGAAGGTCCCGCATTTCCAACGGATATACATCCATCAATTGACGATACCGGTCCAGCCGTCGGGCGTTGTCACGCGTGTAGAAGACCCGATCCTGTTCCGTGATACGAGCCTCATCCTTGGGAGAATACATCTCCTCGATGAAGCCAGGGGGTCCCGATTCGGCAGCGACATCAAGATTCAACTGTCGGACCGCCTTGGAGAGCTCCCCCAAGTCAACGGTGCTCCTGTTGCGGAGGTAGCAACGCGAGACCACCGCCGCATAGTCCTCGATGTCATTGCTGACCAGCAACGATGCGTGCGCCTTGAGAAACCGAGAGACGACGCCCGAGCCGCTGAAGGGATCGAACACTCGAAGCTCCCTCTTCCCTAACGCGCGCTTGACCTGATCAACGGCAGTGCCGATCTGCCCCAGCAACGCGCGTTTATTCCCGATATAGGTGATAAGCTGCTGAGACAGGTAATCCGGATCCTCAGCGCTGGGATCATCTTCCCAGAGCGGGGCCGGGGCCCGTTCATTGACCGCGGAGTTCGATGATCCAGATCGAGTCACGCCAGGAATCTCCAGTGACCAGAGGCGCACGCCCAGAACGGAAGGTAACACGCCGCCAGCCGACCCTTTACCTGGACTCCGGAGCGCGGCGGCGCCGGAACCAGACCCGCACCGCCTCCCAGCCGTAGATCCGCGCCGCGAGTCCAATGCCCAGGATCACCCCGACGGCCGAGGTATAGAACCGCCACCAGAGCAGCAGCTCGCCCCCCTCATCGCCGAGCGATCCGGCGGCCCCGGCGAGGAAGCCGAGCTCGACCGCCCCGACACCGGACGGCGTGGGGAGGACCATCTGGCTGTAGAGGAGCGCGAAGGAGCCGAGCGCCAGTGGGCCGAGCGGCGGCGTTGTGGGGAGGGTCAAGGCGAGCACCGGGAGAATCGCCGTCCGCGCGACGACGTTGACCAGCGAAAGCGGCTGACTGAGCGCGATCGGCCAGAAGGGGAGTCGGCGCCAGTACACCGCCATCCGCCGCAGCGAGCGCCGGACCCGGGCCGGCGCCGACACCCCCATCCAGCGGCGCACCAGCCACCAGAGGACCAGGCTCACCAAGGTGACAGCCACGAACCAGGGCCACATCCGGTGAGCGTGGCTCGCGATCCCGGGGGCCGCGGTCTGCCACCACTCGGGAGCGTAGCGCCAGATCAATACGGCGCCGAGCAGGATGATCACCGGCCACCCGAGGAGCGCTTCGACGCTGATGGCGACGACCGCCGCCGCCGCGGGGATGCGATACCGCAGAATGCCGCCGAGCCGAGCGGGCTCGCCACCGAGACGGAGAGGGGTGAGCGAGCAGGCGGCGTCCCCGAAAGCGTTTACCACGATTCCCTCACCCACGCCGAGCCGGTGGCCGAGCGAATCACAGAAGAACTTGAGCCGGACCGCGCGCGCCACGATATCGGCGGTAACGAGGCCGAGACAGATAAGATGGGCGGTCAGCGGGTCGAGATGCATCAGACGCAGCACTCGGCGTAGCGGGCAACCGGCCGCCGGGCGGCCCAGCGAGTGAGTTCCATTTCGACCGAGCGGCGGGTGACGGGGTGCCGCAGATCGGAGGGGTGGAGCGCGATCCGTACGATCGGAGATTCTCCCTGAAGAATCCATCGCGCGCGGGCCACCAGCGCCGATCCGTGCGCGCGAAGACCGGTGCGTGCACTCCACCGGACCGCCGGCGCTCTGAGACGGCGCGCGCCAGGATGCAGGCGGAGCCCCGCCTCATCCTCAGTAAAACGAAGCCCGAGATCGGCGGCGGCGCGGTGGGTCTCTTCGCGGCAGAGCCAGGCCGGGGGGATGAAGCCGAGCGGGGCAAGGCCGAGGGAGCAGAGCTTCGCCAGTCCTCGTTCGATCCGGGTCCGGGCGGCAGCGTAGTCGAGGGTCAGGAACTCTCCTTCGCACGCGGTCCGGCCCAAAGCACGAAGCGTGTCGCCCAACGTGCGGGGAAGCCCGCTCTCATCGTGGCGTTCTCCGTGCAGGATAATCTCGGCCCCGGCATCGGCGCGTTCCCGAAGCCAGCGCACAAAGGCGGGATGCCGCTCCAAGGGCCATTGTCCGTGCCAATCGGGGACCACCAGGAGTGCGGAGACGACACCGATCGCGGTGCACATTGCCTCGAGGGCTTCGACCTCCGCCTGGAAGGCGGGGGTCACATCGTGGATCGAGACGAGGAGCGTCATCGGGCGAGCACGAATCGATAGGCGGCGAAGATCGCATCAAGCGCGACGGGCCAGGCGTGATTCGCCTCGGCGTAGCGCCGGCCGGCGCGGCCCAGTCCGATCAGG
>JBIOIC010000277.1:0-2799 GCA_044449625.1 Gemmatimonadales bacterium
ACCTCCACGGATCTCGGCGCCGCCCTTTCCCTGCTCCTCGATACCCCCGCCATCGCGAGCAAGCGCTGGGTCTTCGAGCAGTACGACTCGACGGTGCAGGCCAACACGGCTCTGGGGCCGGGAGGCGATGCCGGAGTCTTCCGCGTCGCCGGCGAGCGGTTCGGCCTCGCGGTCACCCTCGACTGCAACAGCCGGCTGGTCGCGCTGGATCCCTACGAGGGGGGCAAGGCGGCCGTGGCCGAGGCCGCACGGAACGTCGCCTGCACCGGCGCCGTCCCGCTCGGAATCACCGACTGTCTCAACTTCGGAAACCCGGAGAAGCCCGACGTCTTCTTCCAGTTCACCGAGGCATGCCGCGGCATCAGCGACGCCTGCCGCGCCTTCGAGATCCCGGTGACCGGCGGCAACGTCTCCTTCTACAACGAGAGCCCGGCTGGCGCGATCGACCCGACGCCGGTCATCGGACTCGTCGGCCTCCTCGATCGAGTGGATCAGCGCATTCCTTCGCATTTCCAATCGACGGGCGACGGGGTCGTCATCTTCGGCCGGACGGCCGGTGCCCTCGGCGGCTCCGCCTACTGGGCCGAAGTGCGCGGGTGCGTCGGGGGGAACGTCCCGCGGGTGGATCTCGCCGCGGAGCGCGCATTGCAGCGCCTGCTGGCGGATGCGGCGCGGGAGGGGCTCCTCCATTCCGCCCACGACTGCTCGACCGGCGGACTCGCCGTCGCGCTGGCCGAAGCGGCGATCGGCGGGCCCTACGCCGCCAGCGGCTTCGGCGCCGCGCTTGATCTCCGCGGTTACGGCGCCGCGCTCGACGACGATGCCCTCCTCTACGGCGAGGATCAGGGCCGGATCGTGGCCACCTTCGCCTTCAATAACGCGGCCCGGCTCGCGGCGCTGGCCCGGCGTCACGGCGTTCCGGGATACGGCGCCGGCCGGGTGGGAGCCGCGAACGGCGCGCTCCGAATCCACACCGGCCACGGGGAATACCGCTGGGAAATCGGTGCCCTCCGGCAGGCCTTCTTTGACGCGATCCCGCGGCGGATGTCCGCCGCGACCGCCGGGGGGCGATAGCGATGTGCGGCATCTTTGGCGTGAGCGGCGTCCCCGACGCCTCCCGACTGACCTATCTCGGTCTCTACGCCTTGCAGCATCGGGGTCAGGAGAGCGCGGGGATCGTCGCGGTGGACGCCGAGGGCCAGGCCCGGGCCCATCGGGGGATGGGGCTCGTCTCGGACAACTTTGACGAACCCACCCTCGGCGCGCTCACCGGAGATACGGCGATCGGCCACACCCGGTACTCGACCGCGGGAAGTTCGATCCTGGCCAATGCCCAGCCCTATCTGGTCAACTATCGCCACGGACCGTTGAGCATCGCGCACAACGGAAACCTCACCAACGCGGCCGAGCTCCGCCGCGACCTGGTGGAGCGGGGGTCACTCTTCTCCTCGACCAGCGATACCGAGGCGCTGGTGCATCTCATTGCCCGCTCGGAGGAAGCCGAGCCGGAAGAGCAGATCCGCTCGGCGCTCGAAGCCGCCGAGGGGGCTTACACGCTGCTGATCACGGTGGGCCGGGCGATCTATGCGGTGGTGGACTCCCGGGGCTTCCGCCCCCTGATGATCGGCCGCCTCGGCACCGGGCTGGTGGTGGCATCGGAGAGCTGCGCCCTCGACCTCGTCGGCGCCACACCGATCCGGGAAGTCCAGCCGGGAGAGTTCGTGCGGATCGAGGACGGGCGCCTGACCGAGCTCGCCCCGCTCCGCCCGCGACCCCAAAGCCGCTGCGTCTTCGAGCTGGTCTACTTTGCCCGCCCCGACAGCCGCGTCTTCGGCGCCTCGGTCGATGCGGTGCGCCGGAAGCTCGGCCGCCAGCTCGCGATCGACCACCCGGTGCCCGGTGCCGATGTCGTCTTCAGCGTCCCCGACAGCGCCAACGCGATGGCGCTGGGGTATGCCGATCAGTCGGGATTGAAACTCGAGAACGGACTCATCCGCAACCATTACGTCGGCCGGACCTTCATCAATCCGACCCAGGCGCTCCGCGTCGCCAAGGTCAAGATCAAGTTCAATCCGGTGCGCGAGGTCATCGCGGGGAAGTCGGTCGTCGTGGTGGACGACAGCCTGGTCCGCGGCACGACGAGCCAGGGCCTGGTGGCGATGATCCGCGCCGCCGGCGCCCGCGAGGTCCATTTCCGCCTCGGCTCTCCCCCGATCACCGGACCCTGTCACTACGGCATCGATACCCCGACCCGCGCCGAGCTCATCGCTGCGACCCACAGCACCGAAGAGATCCGGCAATTCCTCGGCGTCGACTCGCTGGGGTACCTGACTCTCGATGGGATGCTCGACGCCGCGGGCTCGGAGAACCACTGGTGCCACGCCTGCTTCTCCGGTGAGTACCCGACCGGCGAATCAGCGCTGGTGCAGATCGGGGCGCGAGCGCGCCCGGTCCGCTGAACTCCACCTCCGTCTCGACGGGGGGTACGCGGGCACAGAGCACCCGGTACCGTCGACCAATCAGGAGACCGTCGTGACGTTGCCCGAACCCAAGCTCGTCTACTTCTTCGGCCAGGGGCGGGCCGAGGGCACGGCGGCCATGAAGGAGACCCTCGGCGGCAAGGGAGCCGGATTGGCCGAGATGACCAACATCGGGATCCCCGTCCCGCCCGGCTTCACCATCGCCAGCACGATGTGCCTTCCCTATCTCGAAAGCCGCACCCTCCCTCCCCGCCTGCAACAGCAGGTCGAGGACGCCCTGCAGCGGGTGGAGGCGGCCACCGGCAGGACATTCGGCTCA
>JBIOIC010000278.1:0-2764 GCA_044449625.1 Gemmatimonadales bacterium
GCCCCAACCCCCGCCGCCTTACCGCTCCAGCGCCTTACCCCCTATTTTCCAGCATGTCCAAGCCCGCCCCCATCTACCTCGACTACGCCGCCACGACCCCGGTCCGTCCGGAGGTTCTGGAGACGATGCTTCCCTACCTCCGGTCCGAGGTCTACGGGAACCCCTCCAGCGCGCATCGCTTTGGCCGGAGCGCCCGCGCCGGCGTTGAAGAGGCGAAGCGGCGGGTGGCCGAAGCGGTCGGCGCCGAGCCGAACCAGGTCATCTTCACCAGCGGCGGGACCGAAGCGGACAATCTCGCCGTGGTGGGCGGCGCCCTGGCGGCCAAGGCGGCAGGCCGGAAGATGCGCGCCGCGGCCGAGTCGACCGCCCACAAAGCAATCCTCGCCGCTGCCCACGCCGTGGTGCACCTTGGCGGCGAAGAAGAAATCCTCCCGGTCGACGGGAACGGCCAGCTCGACTTGGCGGCGATCGACGAGGCCCTGGCCCGGAAGCCCGGTGTCCTCTCGATCATGTGGGTCAACAACGAGACCGGGGCGATTCAGCGGGTCGCGGAGATCGGGGCCCGATGTCGCGCGGCGGGTGTCACCTTCCACGTCGACGGCGTCCAGGCCTTCGGCAAGGTACCGCTCGCCTTCAAGGATATCCCGGTCGACCTCCTCACCATCTCCGGACACAAGATCGGCGCCCCCAAGGGGGTCGGTGCCCTCCTCGTCAAGGACCGCCACGCCATCGAGGCGATTATCCACGGCGGCGGGCAGCAGTACGGCCTCCGTCCCGGAACCGAGAACGTCCCCGGGATCGTAGCGCTGGGCCGAGCGGCGCAGTTGACCGCCGCCGATTGGACCACCGAGTCCCGCCGGATCGGCGAGCTTCGAGACCAGCTCTGGCAGCGCCTGCAGGCGATAGTCCCCGACTTGGTGCAGCACGCCGCCGGCGGTCCCCGCGCGCACCACGTGCTGAGCGTCGGCGTCTCCGGCGCCGACAGCGAAGCGCTCCTGATGCATCTCGACCTTGCCGGGATCGCGGTCTCCGCCGGCTCGGCCTGCACTACCGGATCGGTCGAGCCTTCCCACGTGCTGGTGGCGATGGGCGTGCCGCGGGAACTCGCGATCGGCACGGTACGGATGAGTCTGGGCCACGAGACCACGCCGGCGGAAATCGACCGGGTCGTCGAAGTCTTCCCCGGGGTGGTGGACAAGGTCCGCAAGCTCGCCGGAGTGCTGGGACGTGCGTAAGCGGGTCCTCGTCGCGATGTCGGGCGGAGTCGACAGCTCCGTCGCCGCGGCGCGCCTGGTGGAGGAGGGCTACGACGTCATCGGGGCGACGATGAAGCTCTTCTGCTACGGCGACACCGTCCCCGACCGCCCCTGTTGTTCCCTCGACTCGATCAACGATGCCCGCGCCGTCGCCGACCGGCTCGGCATCCCGCACTACGTCCTCAATCTCGAAGACCGCTTCAATCTCCACGTCATCCAGAACTTCGTGAGCGAGTACAGCCGGGGGCGCACACCGATCCCCTGCGTGCGGTGCAACTCCTTCACCAAGTTCCGCGACCTGCTGGCCCACGCCGATTCGCTCGGCTGCGATCACCTCGCGACCGGGCATTACGCCATCGCCCACGACGGCGCGCTCTATCGCGGCCAGGATCCGGGCAAGGACCAGAGCTACTTCCTCTGGGGGATCGACCGCGCCGTCGTGGCGCGGATGCTCACGCCGGTCGGGACGCTCACCAAGGCGGAGACTCGCGCCTACGCCCGCCAGCTCGGCCTCGTCACCGCCGACAAGCCGGAATCAGTTGAGATCTGCTTCGTCCCCAATGATGACTACGTGAGCGTGCTGGAACAGCACCTCCCCGCCGATGCGCCCGCCCTCACCCCCGGACCGCTCGTCACCGTGGCCGGTGAGGTGGTCGGCGAACACCAGGGCTACGCCCGCTACACGATCGGTCAGCGCCGAGGACTCCCGGGAGGCGCCGGTGTGCCGCGCTACGTCGTCGCGATCCGGCCCGACACCCGCGAAGTCGTGATCGGCGCAGAGGCCGATCTCGCGGGCCATCGCGTCACTCTCGACGAGGTCAACTGGCTCTCCCGGCCGCTGGAGCCGGGGGATGAGTGCGGCGTGCAGATCCGCTATCGCTCCCCCGCCGCCCCCGCCACGGTGCTCGGCCGAACCGACGATACCCTCACTCTCGCTCTGGCGATGCCGGTCCGCGCCATCACCCCCGGCCAGTCGGGGGTCCTCTATGGTGCGGGCGGCCTCCTCCTCGGCGGCGGAGTGATCCGCTAGATGCGCGATCTCCTGCTCCGCTGGCTCGTCACCACGCTGGCGCTCTTCGCGGCGGTCTCCTTCGTACCGGGGCTCCATTTCGAAGGGGGCACCGTCCGGCTGCTGCTGGTCGCGGTCATCTTCGGAATCGTCAACGCGCTCTTGAAGCCGATCCTCTCCCTCCTCACCTGCCCCCTCATCCTGCTGACCTTCGGGTTCTTCGTCCTGGTGGTGAACGGGATCCTGCTGGAGATCACCGCCTGGCTCTCGACCCGCTGGGGACTCGGATTCAGCGTGGATGGATTCTGGCCGGCGTTCTGGGGCGGGCTGGTCGTGAGCCTCGCCTCGGCACTCCTGCTGGCACTCACCCGCCGGGCCCCGAAGCCGCGAGGAGATGAGTGGCGGGAGATCGACCGGAGCTGATCTCCAGCGCCATCACCCCCCTGTTACAATCCCCGGGGAGCTTGCTTCCCATGTCGCATCCGACCCTCACCGAGCC
>JBIOIC010000279.1:0-2734 GCA_044449625.1 Gemmatimonadales bacterium
CCGGCCCGCCGGATGAGCCCGGCCAGCACGGGGTCCGCGTTGCGGAGATGCGCCACCGCCGCCTGGCGGTCGTATTCGAGTCCATCGGGATGACGGCGCGGAGGGCGCCGGGGCTGATACACCCGTACCCCCTCCAGCGCGAGGATCCGGCGCTTGGTCTCGATCCCGCCATACGCGGAGAAGCCGTGCAGCGCGCCGTTGGCCCCCATCACCCGGTGGCAGGGGATGGCGAGGATGAACGGGTTCTCCGCCATCGCCGCACCGGCCGCCCGCGCGGCCCCCGGCGTCCCCGCTTTCTCCGCGAGTTCACCGTAGGTGAGCGTGGTGCCGGCCGGGATCTTCCGCGCCGCGGCGTAGATCCGCTGCCGGATCGGGGGAAGGTGTTCGAGGACGAGCGGCAGGGAGGAGAAATCCTGCGGATGGCCCCGGAGATGCCGCGTGATCAGCTTGGCGGCCTCTCGTACCATCGGTGGGACAGGTGTGCGGGCGCGACGGGCACCGTGCTTCTCCAGGCGCGCCGCCGTCGCAGCGGCGGACGCTTCGGCGAGCTGGATCCGGGTGATCCCGTCCTCATTCCAGGCGATGCCGGAGCGGCCGAGGGGTGTATCGAAGAGGGTATAGAGGTGAGGCACGGGTTACAATATAGTGGCGCCGATGCGGCGGATGCCGACCCGAATCTTGCTGGGTGTAACGGGTCACGCGTGACGCGTTGGGCTCAGGGACTATCGTCCGGTCCGGTGGCTCGTGGCCATCCTCCGGTCTTGACAGTGTAGGTCCCTCGCGGTGCTCGGGACGGTTCCTCTTGTGTTCAATGCCCCGCTTGTCGACCTTCGCAGCACGCAGCATCCTTCGCTCGCCCAGAAGAGGCGCAGCACGCGTCACGCAGCCCGCGTTACGCATCACCTGTTACCCGTCACCCGCTATGGAACTCGAATCCTTCCGCACCAACGCCCATCGCCTCGCCGACTGGATGGCGGATTACCTCGAGACGCTGGGTGACCGGCCGGTGGTGCCGTCGCTCGCACCCGGCACAATCCGCGGCCAATTCCCCGCAGCGCCGCCCGCGACCGGTGACTCGTTTGACAGGGTGCTCGCCGACTTCGAGCGGGTGGTGATGCCGGGGATGGCGCACTGGCAGCACCCCGGCTGGTTCGGATACTTCCCCGCTGACACGAGCCCCGCCTCGATCCTCGCCGAGATGATGACGGCGGCGATGGGGGCCAACTGCATGAGCTGGGCGACCTGTCCGGCGGGGACCGAGACCGAGCAGGCGATGATGGAGTGGCTGCGGCAGCTGATTGGGCTGCCGGCGGCGTTCACCGGCGTCATCCAGGACACCGCATCGAGCGCCACGTTCGTCGCGCTGCTCTCCGCCCGGGAGCGGGCGACCAATTTTGCCTGGGCCCGCCAGGGACCGACGGCGCCGGGGGCCGATCGGCTGACGGTCTACGCCTCACGCGAAGCCCACAGTTCGATCGCCAAGGGGGTGCGGCTGGCGGGACTTGGCGAAGACCGACTCCGATTGATCGAGACCGACGCGAGCTTCGCAATGCGGCCCGAGGCACTCGCCGCGGCGATGGACCGGGATGCGGCCGCGGGACTGAAGCCGGCCTGCGTCGTCGCGACGGTGGGGACCACCTCATCGACGGCGATCGATCCACTCCCCGCCATCGCGGTGATCGCTCGGCGGCACGACGCTTGGCTGCACGTCGACGCGGCGTACGCCGGCTCGGCGGCGGTGCTTCCCGAACAGCGCCACCTGCTGGCAGGAGTGGAAGAGGCCGACAGCTTCGTCTTCAATCCCCACAAGTGGCTCTTCACCAACTTCGACTGTTCCGCGTACTTCGTGCGGGACGTCGAGCACCTCATCCGCACCTGCGGCGCCACGCCGGAATACTTGAAGTCGGCCCACGACGGCGCGGTAGTCAATTACCGCGACTGGGGGATCCCGCTCGGTCGCCGGTTCCGCGCCTTGAAGCTCTGGTTCGTGATCCGGGATTTCGGGGTGGAGGGACTGCGGGCGAAGATCCGCGAGCATCTGGCGCTGGCGCGGGAGTTCCGGGAATGGGTGGA
Organism: Gemmatimonadales bacterium; assembly: GCA_044449625.1. Taxonomy (GTDB): domain Bacteria; phylum Gemmatimonadota; class Gemmatimonadetes; order Gemmatimonadales; family GWC2-71-9; genus CAMLHU01. Next base: position 2,074 of record JBIOIC010000279.1, read on the forward strand.
GCGCTCCCCCGACTTCGAACCGATGGCGCCGACACCGCTCGGTCTGATCTGCTTCCGCTATCGGCCCGCCAGGTTCAAGGCCGACGATCCGGCGGTCGACGAGCTCAACCGGCGGCTCCTCGCGGCGATCAACGTCACCGGCCGCGCGCTCCTGACCCATACCACCCTCGGCGGCCGCTACACCCTCCGGCTCTCGGTCGGATCGCTGGCGCTGACACGGGAGTATTTGCGGGAGACCTGGGGGCTGATCGGAGAATGCGCGAGCGGGCTCAGGTAGCCTGTTCGGATTCTGCGAACAGCACACCACGGAGGCACGGAGGAACTGGAGGTTCACGGAGAACTGCATTGTTGTGTGGCCCGGTCGAATGGCTTCCTGCAAGACCACACAGAATGTCCTCCGTGCGTCTCCATGACCTCCGTGCCTCCGTGGTGTGCCGTTCTGTTGCTACATCACACCGGCCGGCTCGGCAGTGTGCGAACGGATCCGGCAGCGCGTTTGGGTTCCGACAACAGCATACCACGGAGGCACGGAGGAACTGGAGGTTCACAGAGAACTGCATGGTTGTGTGGCCCAGTCGAATGGCTTCCTGCACGACCACATAGGGTGCCTCCGTGCTTCTCCATGACCTCCGAGCCTCCGTGGTGTGCCGTTCTGTTGCTA
>JBIOIC010000280.1:0-2731 GCA_044449625.1 Gemmatimonadales bacterium
CGCGCTCGCGCCGCTCCTCCGGATGGTACGGCTCGGCTTCCCCATCGCGGTCACGATGGAGCTGGAGTACGGTGCCTTCGCCATCGTCGGTCTGATGATGGGCACCCTCGGCACCCTGCAGATGGCGGGGCATCAGATCGCGCTCAACCTCGCGTCGCTCACCTTTATGGTGCCGTTGGGCGTGTCGGGGGCCGGCGCCGTGCTGGTGGGCCAGGCAATTGGCCGGGGAGACATCGGCGGAATGCGACGGGCCGCGGGAGCGGCCCTCATCCTCGGCGTGGGGTTCATGGCCTGCACCGCGATTCTTTTCCTTCTCGCGCCCGGAGCATTTGCCGCCCTGTATACGGGAGACCCGGGGGTGTACGCGCTGGCGACAGTGCTCATCCCGATCGCGGGGGTCTTCCAGGTCTTCGATGGCATTCAGGCCGTTACGGTGGGGATCCTGCGCGGCGCGGGGGACACGACCGCCCCGATGATCATCAATGTCCTCGGATTCTGGTTCGTCGGCGTCCCGGTCTCCCTCCTCTTCGGCTTTACCCTTGGCGGCGGGCCGATCGGGCTCTGGTGGGGCTTCGTGGCCGGGCTCGCCGCGGTGGCACTCTTCCTTGTCCTGCGGCTGCGCTCCCGCTTCCGACGTACGGTCGACCGACTGATCATCGATCACGAGCACACCGGCGACTTCCTCCGGGTCGAGCTCTCCGCCGAGGTCCCCTCCACGATGTAGCCACTCGAAACGAGGGGGGAGATGGCTGTATCTCCCATCTCCCCTCTTGCATCTGTCCGAATCTTTCTGATTTTTGCCGCCTACATGTTCCCGACCATCGCCTTCGCAAACTCCGAGCACTTCACTTCCTTGGCCCCCTCCATCAGTCGGGCAAAATCGTAGGTCACCGTCTTCTGGCCGATCGTCTTCTCCAATGAGCGGATGATGAGATCGGCCGCCTCGCCCCAACCGAGATAGCGAAACATCATCTCGCCTGAGAGGATGACGGAACCGGGATTCACCTTGTCCTGCCCGGCGTACTTGGGCGCGGTGCCGTGGGTCGCCTCGAAGATGGCGTGGCCCGTGAGGTAGTTGATGTTCGCCCCCGGCGCGATCCCGATCCCTCCCACCTGCGCCGCCAGTGCGTCGGAGATGTAGTCCCCGTTCAGGTTGAGCGTCGCCACCACCCCGTACTCCTTCGGGCGGGTCAGGATCTGTTGCAGGAACGCATCGGCGATCACATCCTTGATCACGAGGCCGCTGGGGAGCTTGCTCCAAGGGCCGCCGTCGATCGGCGTCGCGCCGTATTCCTGCGCCGCCACCTCGTAGCCCCAGTCCCGGAACCCCCCCTCGGTGTACTTCATGATGTTGCCCTTGTGGACCAATGTCACGCTCTCGTACTTCTGCGCCAGCGCGTAGTCGATCGCCGAGCGCACCAGGCGCTTGGTCCCCTCGGAGGAAACCGGCTTGATGCCGAGCGCGCTGGTGGCCGGAAAGCGGATGGTCGTGACTCCCATCTGCTGCTGTAGGAAGTCGAGCAGCTTCTTCACCTCCGGTGTCCCCGCTTTCCACTCGATCCCGGCGTAAATGTCCTCGGTGTTCTCCCGGAAGATCACCATGTCCACATCCTCCGGGCGCTTGACGGGGGAGGGGACACCGGTGAAGTACTGCACCGGGCGGAGGCAGGCGTAGAGGTCGAGCTTCTGGCGGAGGGTGACGTTGAGCGAGCGGATCCCGCCGCCGACCGGAGTCGTGAGCGGGCCCTTGATCGCGACCAGATGGTGGTTGATCGCGCGGAGGGTGTCCTCGGGAAGCCAGTTGTCGAACTTGACCTTCGCCTTCTCCCCGGCAAAGACCTCGAACCAGACGATTTTCTTTTTCCCGCCATACGCCTTGGCGATCGCGGCCTCGAAGACCAGCTTGGAGGCGCGCCAGATGTCGGGTCCGGTCCCATCCCCCTCGATGAACGGAAGGATCGGATGGTCGGGGACGGAAAGCTTCCCCCCCTGCATCGTGATGGACTGGCCGTCGCTCGGCGGCGTGAGGGCGTCGTAGGTCGGAGTCGGCATTGATAGGTCCCGGAGTGTGGTCGGCACGCACCGCGCGCGCCGGGTGTGGCGAAAAAAGTTAATCGGTCGCTAAATTCTCGCTCGTGACCGCACCGATCTGGATTCCCACCGCCGCCGACATTGCCCGCGCCAACCTCACCGCCTTCATCGCCGCGGTGCGGAAGCGTCATCCGGCCGCCGCCGTCCAGGACTTCGCCACCTTGCACGCCTGGTCGATCCGCGAACCACAAGCCTTCTGGGCGGAGGTCTGGCGCTTCTGCGGTGTGATCGCCGCCGAGCGCCCCGGACGCGATCCCTGGGATGCCGTTGGCGTCGGACTCGATCGGATGGCGCCGCCGGAGCCGGGGCGGGGGCCCGCCTGGTTTCCCGGCGCTCGGCTCAACTTCGCCGAGAACCTGCTGCGTTTCCGCGACGAACGGATCGCCCTCGCCGCTTGGGATGAGCGCGGCCCCCAGCGCCGCTGGAGCTACGCCGCGCTCGCTGACGAGGTCGCCCGGATCGCGGGTGCCCTGCGGCGGCTCGGCGTCGGCCCCGGCGATCGGGTAGCCGGTTTCCTCCCCAATATCCCCGAAGCGATCATCGCGATGCTCGCCACCGCGAGCCTCGGAGCGATCTGGTCCTCCTGCAGTCCCGACTTCGGGGCCAAGGGGGTGCTGGATCGCTTCAGCCAGATTGCGCC
>JBIOIC010000281.1:0-2725 GCA_044449625.1 Gemmatimonadales bacterium
ATCTTAATAGCGTGAGCCGGCGGGTGGAGAACGATCTGCGCAATGCGCTCTTCGCCCATCTGGAGCGCCAACCCGCCGCCTTCTACGATCGCCACCCCACCGGCGACCTGATGGCGCGCGCCACCAACGATCTGCTGAACGTGCGGATGGTGGCGGGACCGGCGCTGATGTATCTGGTCGATACGCTCGCCCGCACCTTCCTCGTCCTTCCCGCGATGCTCCAGATCAGCCCCCACCTGACCGGACTCGCCCTGCTGCCGCTGATCGGCCTTCCCTTCGGGATGATCTTCTTCGGCCGCGCCATCCACGCCCGCACCGAGGCGATTCAGGCCCACTTCAGCACTCTCACCAGCCACGTCCTGGAGAACCTCGCCGGGGTGCGGATCGTCCGCGCCTATCGTCAGGAGGAGGCGGAAGAGGCGGAGTTCACCCGCCTGAGCGCCGAGTACGTCCGGCGCAACATGGCGCTGGTGCGGGCCTACGGCGCCTTCCAGCCGGTCCTGATGATGCTGGGCGGCGCCGGGGCCGTGATCGTGCTGCTGGTGGGCGGGAATGAAGTGATGACGCACCAGGTGACGCTCGGCGCCTTCGTCGCCTTCGGCGTCTATCTCACGATGCTGGTCTGGCCGATGATCGCCCTCGGCTGGGTCGTCAACCTGGTCCAGCGCGGCGCCGCATCGATGGGCCGGATCAACGTGATCCTGGCCGAGGCGCCAACCATCACGTCACCGGAGCACCCGGCCTCGTTGCCGCGGGCCGCCGGCGCACGGAGCCTCACCTTCGAGCAGGTCTGGTTCAAGTATCCCGGCGCCGAAGACCGGGGCTTCGTCCTGGAGGACATCTCGTTCCATCTCGCGGCGGGAGAGTCGCTCGCGGTCGTCGGCGCGACCGGCGCCGGGAAGTCGACTCTGGTCGACCTCATCGCCCGCACCTACGATCCCGACCGGGGCCGCATCCTCATCGACGGAGTCGACATCCGTACTCTCTCGCTCGACGAGCTGCGCGGCGCCGTGAGCCACGTGCCGCAGGAGACCTTCCTCTTCAGCGAGACGCTGCGGGAGAACGTCCTCTTCGGCGCCCCCGACGACGGGCGGCTGGAGCGGAGCGCGGAGGCGGCGCAGCTCACCGAAGCGCTCCCCGCCCTTCCCGACGGCTACGACACCCTCCTCGGCGAACGGGGGGTCAACCTTTCGGGGGGACAGAAGCAGCGCACCGCCATCGCCCGGGCGCTCGCCAAAGATGCCCCCGTCTTCCTGCTCGACGACGCGCTCTCGGCCGTCGATGCGAGCACCGAGGCCCGGATCCTCACCGCGCTCCGCTCCGCCCTGATCGGGAAGACCACCGTGGTGGTCTCCCACCGGCTCGCCGCAGTGCGCGATGCGAACCACATCGTGGTGCTGGAGCGGGGCCGAGTCGTGGAGACCGGACGCCATCCCGACCTGATGAAGCGGGAAGGCCGCTACTGGGAGCTGGTGCGGCGTCAGGAGCTGGAGGGGGAGCTGCAGGAAGTGAAAGGGTCGTGAGTCGTGGGTCGTTGGTCGCTGGTCATTCGTCATTGGTCGTTGGTCATTGGTCGATAGTCGTTGGTCGCGAACGATGCGCATCAGGCACCGAACCCTGAGCCCCCACCCTGTGACCTGCGCCCTGCGACCTGTGACCTCTCCCCCATCTCCCGAGGCAGCATGACATCCGGACGTGCAATGACTCAACGGGGCCTCGACCCCCGGATGGCGACGACCGCCCTCGCCGTCGATGGTTTCTTCGTCACCGAACAACTCGGCATCGTCCGCGGCATCAGCGTGCGGTCGCGCTCGATCGTCGGCACCTTCGCCGCCGGGCTCCAGACCATCTTCGGCGGGGACATCACCATCCTCACCCGGCTCTGCGAAGGGACCCGGCGCGATGCCTTCGAGATCATGATCGCCCACGCCGACCGGCTCGGCGCCAATGCGGTCATCGGCGTCCGCTACGATGCCACCGAGATCATGCGGGGGGTGACGGAGGTACTCTGTTACGGCACCGCCGTGGTGATTGAAGCCAACGCCTCCGACCCCCGGCCGTGACGTGAACGAATCGATCTCCCGTGAACGGGCGCCGCACTACACCTGGGGCGACGGGTGCCAGGGCTGGCACCTGGTCCGCACCGGGGAGTTGAGCGTCATCGAGGAGCGGATGCCCCCCGGCACGATGGAGACGCGCCACCGCCATGCGCGCGCGCGCCAGCTCTTCTATGTGATCTCGGGAACGCTGCAGATCGAAGTGGAGGAGGTCCAGCACCATCTGGTCGCCCGCGAAGGGCTCGAAGTCCCTCCCGGCGCCGCCCATCAGGTCATGAATTCGGGGCCGGGAGTGGCGGAGTTCCTCGTTATTTCCCAGCCGCCCAGCCAGGGCGACCGCGAACCGGCCTGACCTACAGCCGCGCCTGCAGTCCCGCTGGCGTCAGCGCCCGGAGCCACTCGCTCAACCGGCCGAACTCTCCGGAAATCAGCAGCAGGCCAACCAGGATCAGCAGCACCCCCGCCGCCCGCTGCACCCACGGAAGATACCGGCGGAACCGCTGGAACCATTCGAGAAACGCTTCCAGCGCCCATGCCGCCGCCAAGAATGGGAGCGCGAGGCCGGCGGAGTAGGCGCCGAGCAGGATCATTCCCTGCCCCAATGTCTCTTCGGTGCCCGCCAAGCCGAGGATCCCGCCCAGGACCGGCCCGATGCAGGGCGTCCACCC
>JBIOIC010000282.1:0-2713 GCA_044449625.1 Gemmatimonadales bacterium
AGATCGCGCTTGATCGGTTCGAAGAGTGCGAAGATGACGTTGCGGTCGAGGTAATTCAGCAGATTGAGCGTCGACAGCAGTGCGAGCGCGTACCAGCGGTACGCGCTCGACAACTGGGCGGGGGCGGGGCGGAGGGCCGCGCTCAATGCGCCCCGGCGGACTCGGAAGCTTCACCCGCTCGGCGGTCCCGGAACTGGAGCGCGGCACGGTATTCACTCACCAGCCGATCCATCATTGCCGTGCGCCGACCGTAGAGCCGCTTGAGCGGGCGCCGCGGATGGCGGTCGAGCGCGTAGGCGGTGAGGAGCGGCAGCGCGACGGTGTTGTCCAGGTAGACCACCACCGTGCCCGGCAACATGTCGGGATCGATCTTGCCCCAGCTCACCGCTTCCGCCGGCGTCGCACCCGAGAGGCCGCCGGTGTCCGGACGGGCGTCGGTCATCTGCAGGAAGAAATCATGCCCCCGTTCATCGATGCCGAGGACCTCCTGGATCTGCGGCTCGGTCTGCAGGAGGAAGTTCTTCGGACTCCCGCCGCCCACGATGAAGGCGGCGCTCTTCCCGCCGCTCCGCTTGGCTTCGAGCACGATCGCCGCGGTCTCATTCACATCGGCGCTGACGTCGAATCGGAGCTTGCTCCCGGCCAGGGCAAGTTCCGCCACGTTCATCCCGATCGAACTGTCACCGGGGGAACTGGTGTAAATCGGCACCTCGAACTCGTGCGCGGCGGAGAGGACGGAACGCCGGGTGAGCTTGAGCGCCTTCTCCCGCTCCCGGACGTATCCGCCCAGCAGGTAGTGGTACTCGGCGGTGCTCATCGCGTGCTGGAATTCGGGGCGCGCCGACACCTCGCGTACGAATGCGTCGGTCGAAAGCAGCACGTCGTAATCGAAGAAGATGTCGTAGATCCGCACCACGCCGTTCTCGCGGAGCTCCACGTCATCCGCATCGTGACGGCCCTGATGCAGCCGGAGCCCGAGCCCGAAATGCGCATCGTGGTAGAGGTTGGCGCCGGTCGAGATGATCCAGTCGACGAACCCTGCCTCCATCAGCGGAATCAACACACTCATGCCGAGTCCCGCCGGCGTCATCGCGCCGGTCAGGCTCATCCCCACGGTCACCTCCGGCTCCAGCATCCGCTCCACGAAGAGGCGGCATCCCTCCTTGAGCCGGCCGGCGTTGTAGGCCAGGAAGGCGGAGTCGATCAGTTCGGCTACGCGCTCCTTGCCGGTAATCCCCGTGGGGTCGATGCGCTGGCCGCGCAGGAAGGGCGCCGAGGGTCGGGTCATGAGCGGGTCTCTTGCGATGAGGCGGGACGGAGGCCGTCACGGTTGGCGCGCGCGGCGATGATGCGCCGAACGACCTCCGCCGGATCGTCCGTGAGCTGAAAGAGTTCCAGGTCCTTCGGAGCGATCTTCCCTTCCCGAAGCATCGGCCCGCGGATCCAGTCCACCAGGCCGCGCCAATACTCCGTGCCGACCAGGATCACCGGAAAGTCCTTCACCTTGCCGGTCTGAATCAGGGTCAATGCCTCGGTCAGTTCATCGAGTGTGCCAAAGCCGCCGGGAAAGACCACGAAGGCGATCGAGTACTTGAGAAACATCGTCTTGCGGACAAAGAAGTAGCGGAACTCGACCCCACGCTCGACGTAGGCGTTCAGCCCCTGCTCGTGCGGCAGTTCGATGTTGCACCCGATCGAGAGCGCGCCCCCTTCGGCGGCCCCGCGGTTGGCTGCCTCCATGATTCCCGGCCCGCCACCGGTGATGATGGGGAAACCCGCCTGGGCCAGAAGACGCGCGGTCTCGATCGCCTTGGGATACATCGGGTCGTCCGGTGCCGTACGCGCGGAACCGAAAACGGTCACGGCATCGGCCACGTCGGCCAGCGCATCGAAGCCCTCGACGAACTCTCCCATGATCCGCAGCACCCGCCACGGATCGGAATGCTTGAGCGCATCGGGCCGCTCCGACGGCTGCGCGGTAAGCAGCGCCTCGTCTTCCGTTGCGTGCATCGGTCCCGTGGGGCCCTTCCCCCGGCTGATTACCCTGCCCAAATCGCGCTCCTTCCGGCCGGAAGGCTCCGGCGCTGGTCTGGCGGGGAATATATCGGAACCCTGTTATATATGAGGCATGACCGCCGGCGCCGCAGCCAAGGGTTCGTGGATCGGCATCACGCTGGCCCTGGTGCCGCGAGCGCTGCTCTCTCCATCCCTCGCCGTCGCCCTGCTCTCGGCTTTCTGGGCCTTCCGCCGCCGCCGCTGGTGGACTCGTCCCCCCTTCATCCCTCTCCCCGATCCGACCTATCTCCGCTGGCGGATGTACACCGCCTATGGAGATGAATCCGCGGTCCCCCCCGTTGACGACTTGATCCATTTCTCCCGCTGGCGCCGCGAACTCCTCCGGCTCGGCCGATGACCCCCTCCGAGCGACCCCACGTCGTGATCCTTGGCGGCGGCTTCGCCGGGCTCTATGCCGCCAAACATCTCGGTTCCGCGCCGGTCCGCATCACCCTCGTCGATCGCCGCAACCACCACCTCTTTCAGCCGATGCTCTACCAGGTCGCGACGGCGGCGCTGAGCCCGGGCGACATTGCCTCCCCTATTCGCTCGATCCTCCGCCGGCAGCGCAACACGGAAGTCCTCCTCGGTGAGGCTGATCGGGTCGACACCGCCGCAAGGACGGTCCACCTTTCCGATGGTAGTACCCTACGCTACG
>JBIOIC010000283.1:0-2706 GCA_044449625.1 Gemmatimonadales bacterium
CTCCCACACCCCGGCACCCCATGACCTCGGAATCCTCGTCCACCGACTTCATCCGCGGCATCGGCCCGGTCCAGGCGATCTCGCTCGTGGTCGGGTCGATGATCGGCAGCGGGATATTTATCGTCTCGGCCGACATCGGGCGCCAGGTGAACGGCTGGGGCCCCGGCGGCCTGATGCTGGTCTGGGTGCTCACCGGGCTGATGACGCTGGCAGGGGCGCTCTCCTACGCCGAGCTCGCGGGGATGATGCCGAAGGCGGGGGGACAGTACGTCTTCCTCCGCGAAGGATTGAATCCGCTCGCCGGATTCCTCTACGGCTGGACCCTCTTCACCGTCATCCAGACCGGTACCATCGCCGCGGTGGCGGTGGCCTTCGCGAAGTACCTCGGCGTTTTCTTCCCCGCGCTCACCGATCAGATCTTTTTTCCCCTCGGCAGTTTCGCGCTCCCCACCGGCCTCGGCGGCCAGGCCATCGCGCTCGGACTCTCTCACCAGCGCGTCATCGCCATTCTGAGCGTGCTCCTCCTCACTTGGGTCAACGTCCGCGGTGTGGCCCTCGGGGCGGGGATCCAGACGCTGCTCACCCTGATCAAGACCGTCGCCCTCGGCGGGCTCATCCTGCTCGGCATCTTCGTCTTCCAGCACGCCGACGTCTGGGCCGCCAACACCGCCCACTTCTGGGGGACCGCGCCTTGGAGCCTCGCAATGGTGCCGGTCATCGGCGCCGCGATGGTCGGATCCCTCTTTTCGAGCGACGCCTGGAATAACGTCACCTTCGCGGCGGCGGACGTGCGGGAGCCGGCCAAGAATCTGCCGCGGGCGCTCGCGCTGGGCACCGGATTGGTGACGCTGCTCTACCTTCTCGCAAACATCGCGTATCTGAAGCTCCTTCCCTTTGTTGGCGATCCCCTCGGCGCCGATGCGCTGGCGCGCGGGATCCAGCACGCCGCGGTGGACCGGATCGGCGCGGCGGCGGCCGAGGTGATGCTCGGCAGCGCCGGGGCGGCCGTGATGGCGGGGCTCATCGTCATCTCGACCTTCGGCTGCAACGCCGGGCTCATCCTCTCCGGGCCGCGGCTCTACTGGGCGATGGCGCAGGACCGGCTCTTCTTCTCCCGGGCCGGGGCGCTCCACCCGGCGCACCACACCCCCGTCTTTGGCCTCTGGGCCCAGGCGATCTGGACTTCGCTCCTCTGCCTCACCGGGACCTATAATCAACTGCTCGACTTCGTAATTCCGGCGGTGCTGGTCTTCTATTTTCTGACCATCATCGCGCTCTTCCGTCTGCGCCGGATCCGTCCCGATCTGGCGCGGCCGGTCAAGGCGTTCGGCTATCCGGTGATCCCGGGGCTCTATCTCGTCGCCCTCGCGGTGGTGACGGCGGTCCTGGTGGTCGAGCGCCCCCTCTTCACCGCGACCGGGCTCATCATCGTCGCGATCGGGGTACCGGTATACGTGATATGGCGCGGGAGGGCTGGTTCGATGTCGTGAGTCGTGGGTCGTGAGTCTTGAGTTGTGAAACGGGGTCTCTGTCCCGCTGGCGCAATTCCCGGGATGTTGTCACCTTCGGCCGACCCGCGACCCGCGACCCGCGACCCGCGACCCGCGACCCGCGACCCGCCTTGCCCCCCGCCGTCAGCGGGTATAAAATCCCATATGGAACACCTGACTTCCCACGGCCTGCCAGGCGCATTCGGGCGCACTCGGCGGGCCTTCGTGTACCTGACCATGACTTCCCGCGCATGAGCACCCCTCGCATTCGTCCCGGGTACGCGCTCACCTTCGATGACGTCCTCTTGGCGCCGCGCCATTCGCTGGTGCATCCGCGGGACGTCTCCACCCAGAGCTGGTTTACCCGCAAGATTCCCCTCAATATCCCCTTCGTTTCCGCCGCCATGGACACCGTCACCGAAGCCGAGATGGCCATTGCGATGGCGCGGGCCGGCGGGATCGGCGTGATCCACAAGAACATGACGCCGGAGCGGCAGGCGGCCGAGGTGGACCGGGTCAAGCGCTCCGAGAGCGGGATGATCATGAATCCGATCACCTTGGGACCCGAGCGTCCCCTCCGGGAGGCGGCACAGCTGATGGCCCGCTTCCGGATCAGCGGCGTGCCGATCGTGGACGGTCAGGGGCGGCTCATCGGGATCGTGACCAATCGGGATCTTCAGTTTGAGCGCAATCTGGAACAGCCGATCCGCGAGGCGATGACCAAGGAGAAGCTGGTCACCGCGCCGGTCGGGACCGGGCTCGATGAGGCGGAGAAGATCCTGGCGCGGCATCGGATCGAGAAGCTCCCCGTCGTCGATCAGACCGGCGTGCTCAAAGGGCTCATCACCGTCAAGGACATCTTCAAGCGGAAGCACCACCCCGATGCCAACAAGGATCAGCACGGCCGGCTCCGCGTCGCGGCGGCGGTCGGCGGGAGCCCGGCGGCGGTGGAACGGGCCCGCGCCCTCATCGATGCCGGGGTGGACGCGCTGGTCGTCGATTCGGCCCACGGGCACAGCGAGGGAGTACTGCAGACCGTGGATGCGCTGCGGCAGAAGTTCCCTGATGTCCAGATCGTCGCCGGCAACGTCGCGACCGAGGCAGGTGCCCGGGAGCTGGTCAAGCGCGGCGTGGATGCGGTCATGGTCGGGGTCGGCCCCGGAAGCATCTGCACCACGCGGGTGGTGACGGGGGTGGGGATGCCGCAGATCACGGC